>CAZPUI010000297.1:0-6713 GCA_964589695.1 uncultured Solibacteraceae bacterium
AGGTCGGCCGATCCGGCCGTTGAGTACGTTCTGGAGCACCGTCTGCCGGGGGTTCAGCTGGTGTTGCTGGAAGATCATGCCCATCGTCCGCCGACGCAGTCGAAGGGCAGATCCTCGCTGAAGGCGCGCACCTTGAAGCAGGACCTCCCCAGAGGTGGGCCGCACCAGGTCGTTGAGGCAGCGGAGCAGCGTGCTCTTCCCGCTTCCGCTGGCACCCAGGAGCACATTGAAGGTCCCCTCCGACAGGTCCAGGGAGATCCCAGCCAGGGCTCGGGTCCCGTTGTCGTAGACCATTCCCACGTCCTGAAGACGGAGGACACTCGCAGGACACTCAGGGAGCATGGTCACCTTCCTTGCTTCCCTGGAGCTTGCCCATCGTGTGTGGAGATTCTGTGAGCCTTGGGTGACGGATGGGTGGAACCCATGGGTTTCCAGTCCTTGCTCGAGGTGCACTGGACCGAGATCACCTGGGGTCGGGGTGGTCTGCTCGCTGGCGCCCTGGGCGCCCGCGCCTCCTTCCCTGACCCCACTTACCCGGCCGCTGGATCCAAGGGCCAAAGGGTGGAGGCACCGGCCATGCGCCCACCTTCCCCACGTCCTTCGGGGGGCCCCGCGGATGTCACCGGAGTGTTCCCCGCCCGCCCCACGACCTCCACATGGCACCTGCATGCTTCATCAGCAGACCTGCTGTGCAGTGCGAGGCCCCATGTCCCAGTTGCCCATCCTCGAGTTCCCCGTGCGCCATGCCAACAGTGCCGGCGGGGAGACCCTGAACCTCCAGGCCGCCCTGGCCTGCGCCGGGGTGTCCTTTCACACTCGGGAGACCATGCTGCGCTCCCTGCCCTTCGGCTGGGGGGATACCACCGCGGGTTCGGAGACCGAACTCCAGGTGGCGGTGGAGGGGGCACGGGACCGTGTGGACCTCCCGGACTTCATGGTCCGTTCGAATTTTTTTGCGAACATCGCCCGGCGCACGGCCACGGGGGAATCCCCGCGCAGTCAACTGAAGGCCCTGGAGCACTGGCTCCAGGACAACCCAGGCAACGTCTGGGAGAACAGCTGGGTGCGCCTTCCCCTGGCCCGCCTCTCCCCGGGTGCCCTTCAGGTGCTGCAGCGGGACTTGCTGGCGGACAAGCAGCGCCCCGAACTGGGCCAACGCCAGGATGTCCAGCAGTTCCTCACGGGCTCCCTGCAGGACCCCATCCTGCGCTTGCCCGTGAGCTACCTAATCAAGCTGGCCCTGGCCGATGCCCTGGGAACCCAGCCCACCCTGCCGGTCCAGCTTCAGCAAATGGGCACGGGGCTCCTGGACCACTTCCTCAACGACAACAGCTCCCCCGAGACCTTTTCTTTCTATGTGGTACCCCTGGAGCAGCAGGGTGGGCGGGGCATCGCCTGGGAGACCTCCCAGCGATTCCTCTTCACCCAGCTCCTGGTGATGTACGCCAACCAGGCCTTCGGCCTCATGGAATCCGGCCAGCGGGCCCTGATCTACTTCGCGCCCCATCCCCCCATCCGCCAACAGAAGCTCAACAGCCTCATTCCGGACAGTTTCTACAGAGAACTCTTCATGAGCCCCTGCCTGTCGGGCTGGGACCGCGGCGAGGAGAAGCACCGCTACATGCAGCTCTGCCACCAGGTGCTTTCCCGCAGCCAGCTCAACGCCACCATCAAGCTGCGGGAAGCCGGCATCATCAGCAACAACCTTGTGGTGCTGCCCAATGTGTCCAATGTCAGCCTCGCCAACAATGGTGTGCACCTGAGTCTGGGCAGTCGGCGCCTGACGGAGGCCATGGGGGATCCGGGATCGGGGTTCTCCCCCGCCCATGAGAAGGGCCTGGGGGACCTGGTCATCAAGGTGACGGAGCACTTCCTGCCCCTTTTCGTGGGCCTCTACAGCGCCGCCCCCTATCGCCTGGCCTTCACCGATTTCCATCCCGAACGCGCCCTGGGCTACCTCCCCCACGAGTTGGATTTCACCCACCTGCGCATGCTGTGGCGCCGGTGGCGCAAGAAGGCCCGCCTCAGTGTCCTGGGCCAGCCCATCACGCCCTTTGGTCCACCTTGGCTGGACCACCTCGTGAGCGGTGCCTTCGGGCTGCGGGGGGATTATGTTCCGGATTTCCGGCTCATCGACTACCTGGTGTGCCTGCTGTCCACGGAGCGCAGCCCGGGCCTGGATGGCCGACTGGGCAACACCGAGGCGCTGCGTCAGGACCTCGCAGCCATGGGCGTCTTCGACTCCCAGATGTCCGTGTACCTGCTCTACAAGCTCCGGGAATTCCAGCGCATGGGGTTCTCGGGCTTCGAAGGAAGGCACTACAGCCTCTTCGAGAGCCTGGAGATGGACATGGGGCGGGCCGCGGACCTCCAGAACCTGCTCACGGCCCTGGCCTTCAAATACATCGCCGAGGGCACCCTCTCCCATGCCCACATTCCCGATGACCCCACGGTGGAGAGTGAGCGTCGTCAGGTGTTCTTCGCCTCCGCCATGGGGATCCCCACCTTCTACGTGGACCCCGAAACGCCCAATCTCTTCCTTCAACGCATCCTAGCCCACACCACCCACACCCGTCGGAGCAAGCGGTACAGCGGCTACCTTCGGGTGAAGCTGCAGGACTACCGACGGGCCCTTCTCCGGATGATCCAGCTCGACGCCATGGACCTGGTGGAGATGCTCGGCCTCAGGGACACCTTGGCGGACCTGTCCGAACGACTGGAGGATCCCAAGGGGCATTCCGCGGAGGGACGCCTCACCCGCGGCATCCTGGACACCCTCAACGCCCGGGATCCCCTGAAGGTCGACGCTGAGACCTTCAATGCTGGGGCAGAGCGCTACTACCGCCAGGGGCTTCGGCACCAGCACCTGCGGGAGGGCATGGAGTTCCTGGAGGAGGGGCTCCGCCGCATCGAATCCCGGCTGGTGGGGGATGAGCAGCTTCGCCAGGCCTTCCACGCCCTGGCCCCGGCCTCCTCCATCCCCACCTACCTCCACAACGTCCAGAAGGATCTGCTGGACGAGACCCTGCCCCTCCAGGAGCTGCGCCGCCTCATCAACCTCTCCCTGCTGAGCATCCATTTCGAGAGTCAGCAGGCTGACAGAAGGACCACAGGACTCCACGATGCAAACCATCCACCAGTACGTCGAGCGGTCTAGCGGGCGGGTACACACCGAGACCTTCCTGGGGGATCGGTGGGTCCACCGGATCTACCACCCACTGCGGGAGCAGGCCCCCCTGCTCTTCCGAATGTTCACCCGGCGCTGGGCCTCGCGCCTGCTGGGGGGGCTCAACTATGATCTGCCCGGCCGTGGCGCGGGCTTCCCCTTCGACCCCACCGAATGCCTGCGGCCCCTGGCGGAGCTGGACACACCCCGGAAGCGCTTCGAGCGACAGATCCGCTACTGGGATGTGCGTCCCATGCCCGAAGAAGAGCGGGCCGTGGTTTCCCCCTCGGATGCCCGGGCCCTGGTGGGTTCCCTGCGCGAGACCAGTCGCTTCTTCCTGAAGGAGAAGTTTTTCCAGTTCGAAGAACTTCTGGGAAGGGACCGTCCTCGGTGGCTGCAGGCCTTCCACCAGGGCGACTTCGCCGTGCTGCGGCTCACCCCGGAGAAGTACCATTTCAACCACACCCCGGTGGCGGGGAAGGTGCTGGACCACTACGCCATCGACGGCGATCACCATGCCTGCAACCCCTCGGCCGTGGTGGCCATGGCCACGCCCTATTCCCTGAATCAGCGGGTGGTGACGGTCCTGGACACGGATATTGAAGGCGGCACGGGGGTGGGCCTAGTGGCCATGGTGGAGGTGGTGGCCCTCATGATCGGCCAGGTGGTGCAGTGCTACAGCGAGCATCGCTACGAGGATCCCGGTCCCATTGGACCCGGCAAGGTCGTGCAGAAGGGCTGCCCCAAGAGCCTCTTCAGGCCGGGCAGCAGCACGGTGGTGCTGCTCTTCGAGCCGGACCGCGTCAAGTTCGCCGAGGACCTGCTGGAGAACCAGCAGCGGCCCGAGATCTGCAGCCGGTTCTCCCTGGGTTTCGGCCAGCCGCTGGTGGAGACCGATGTGCAGGTCCGTTCCATGCTGGCCACCGCCAAGGGGGAGCTCCCATGACCCTGCTGCTCGGATTCACGCTGTTCTCGGCGCTCTACCTCGCCTGGGGCTTCCGCAGGCTCCCGGAGGAGGGCTGGCAGATGCTGGCCAGCGTGCCGGAACGCAGGCAGGAGGATGGCTCCTGGACCGCGGTCAACTACACCTATTACGGGTTCTTCACCGCCAATGCGTACCTGGGTGGCACCTTCCTCTACCTGGTGCTCATGGGGGCCGCGGGGGTTTCCCTGGGGGCCTCGACCCTGGTGATGGTCCTGCTCCTGGCGGCGTGCATCCCGGCCTCGCGCCTGGTGGCGGGGTGGGTGGAAAAGAAGGCCCACACCTTCAGCGTGGGGGGCGCGACCTTCGTGGGTCTGCTGCTGGCGCCCCTCAGCATCTTGGCGCTCAACGCCTTCTCTGGGGCCTGGGGGCCCCTGCCCTTTACCGAGACCCTGGCGGCCATCGCCATCGCCTAGGCCCGTGGGGAGGGCTGGGGAAGGTTGGCCTGCGTCAGTTTCGGGTGCTGCTACGGTCACCCGCTTCACCAGGGACCGGCCTGGGTGCAGACCCTCTTCCGGGGCCGGGGCTTCCGTTTCCAGGGGCCCACCCGGAAGATCGCCTATGCCCACGGCCTGGAAGGGGTGGAATTGGTGCCCATCCAGGCCCTTACAGCCGTGATCTGCACCGCCTGTGCCCTGGTGGGCACCTTCCTCTTCCTGGGGGGCCACGCCACGGCCGCCTTTGTGCTGGTACTTTCGGTCACCCAGGGCTGGAGGGCCCTGTCGGAGACCCTGCGCATGGACCACCGGGGACTCGGACGCCTGTCCACCTACCAGGTTCTGGGGCTCCTGGGCGTGCCCTTCGGGTTGGTCATGGTGCTGCTGTGGGGATCCCCCTCCTTGGGGCCCCTGAAAGCCCTGCAGGGCCTTCGCCCCTTGGGGAACCCATGGGCCATCCTGCTGCTTCAGGCCCTGTGGGTCGTCCTGTTCCGCCACGTGGGCCGGAGTTCCGTCACCGAGGCCACCCTCACCTTCCGGGTACGGACGGATCGCATATGAGGCGGGCTAAGCGTATCCCTTCCGTGCCGTGTGCAGCCGGCTGGCCCGCCCCCCACAGGGTGGAGCGGTGGCAGTTTCTCAAACACCTGGAGCACCTGCTCCGATCCGGACTACCAGCCCAAGGCTACCGCCCACGGCGAGCCCCCCGAACCGTTCAGTTCAGGCTCTGGCAACTCCGCAGGGTCGCTCGAAAACCGGTGGTCTATGCACGCTGAACCTACCTGGCGGGAGGCCGCCCTGGCCATGTTGCGGGTGCAAGCCACCACCCTCCACCAGTACGTGCCCAGGGTCCTGGAGGACGTGGACCCAGCCAACCTAAACCGGGTTCTGGTGGCCCTGCGGCGCACCTTCACCATCCTGCAACTCTTCGCCCCCGCCCTGGGCAAGCGCAGGGCCAAGGCGATGCGGGAGCAGCTCCGCCACACCAAGTGGGCCCTGGTGGCCCTGGCTCAGCTGGACGCGCTGATCCCCCGGTTCGAGGGCCTGCTCCAGGCCATGGACGCCCCTCCCCATGCCTCGGTCCCCATCCTCTCCCAGCTGACGATCAAGCGGGTCCTCGCCCGCCACGAGGTGTACGTCAACCTGCTGGACCCCAGCGTGGTGACGGAGGTGGGGGAGCTGGACCAGCCCGACACCTGGGCCCCCAAGCCCCGGGGCCGCCGCCCCCTGCGAGCCGACCTGTCCTCCCTGCTGTGGGAGCAGGCCCGCCCCCTGGTCACCAGCCCCACCCCCGAACCCAGCGAAGGATTCGAAGCCTGGCGCAAACTGCGGAACCGCTGCCGGAGGCTGGTGGACAGCCTGGTGGTGATGAAGAACCTCCTTCCCCTGGCCCAGGTGGACCTCCTGCCGGAGCTGGAGGCACTCCATGCCCGTTTGGAGCACCTGGACCTCCTGTCCCATGCCCGGCTGCATCTGCGGGCCTTCGAGGCGGGCGGGGGGCTACCCCAGGGGGCCCAGAAGCTCCTCAAGGTTCTCCTCCGGCAGGAAAGGATCAACGCCCGGACCCGACTCGAGGAACTGGCTGCGGCTTGGGAGCAGGCGCGGGTGGGCTGGGGGGTCTTCCAACTGCCCCCGGAGTTTCCCCGAACCGTTGCCGCCGTGACACAGGATTGCCACACAACCCCGGTGCAATAGGGATGGGAGGGGTTCACCCTCCGCCCCCACACCGCCATGATCCAAGGAGCCTCCATGTTCAAGCCCCTTTCCCTCGTTCTCGGCCTGGTGGCCGGCACGCTCCTCCAGGCCCAGGCCCTGAAGGTGGATTCCAAGCTCACCACCTACAAGAAGGTCGCCGGCGTCAGCGGCAACCTGAACTCCGTGGGCAGCGACACCCTGAACAACCTCATGACCTACTGGGTGGAGGGCTTCAACAAGCAGTACCCCAATGTGAAGGTCCAGGTGGAGGGCAAGGGCTCCAGCACCGCCCCCCCGGCCCTCATCGAAGGCACGGCCCAGCTTGGCCCCATGAGCCGCGAGATGAAGGCCGAGGAGATCGACAAGTTCGAGAAGAAATACGGCTACAAGCCCACCGTCGTGAAGGTGGCCATCGATGCCCTGGGTGTGTTCG
>CAZPUI010000298.1:0-6686 GCA_964589695.1 uncultured Solibacteraceae bacterium
GCCCACACCATGGAATTCCAGCCGAAAGGCGCCCCCGTGCCCATGACCTTCAAGGTGGACAAGGTTACGTTCAACGCGCCCGTGGAACCAGCACGCTTCCTCAGGCCCGGAGGGCGCTAGTTCCTCCATTCGTCGATGGTCCTTATCCATTCGTCGATCCAGACCTACCCATTCGTATGCCTGGGTTGATTCGAGACTCCATAGACGAGGAGCATGAAAACCCAACCACCCCTCCCCTGGAAGTCAGGGTTCTTTCACGAGGTTCCACCATGCTGCGTTCCCTCACCCTCACGGCACTCCTTGGGGCCCCTGCCCTCCTTGCCCAGGCCCCCAGCCTGGACAAAATCCTTGCCCAGCACTACCAGGCCATGGGCGGGCTGGAGAAGCTCCAGGCTCTGAAGACCATGCGGGCGCAGATGAAGATGCTTGAGGGTCCCATGGAGCTCCCCCTGGCGGTGGAGATGGTCCTGCCGGACAAGATGCGGGTGGACGTGAGTGTCCAGGGCATGACCATCATCCAGGCCGTGAATGGACCCAAGGGCTGGAAGATCGACCCCACGGCCGGCTACGGCGGAGGCAAGGCCGAACCCGAGCCCATGACGCCCGAAGAGGTGAAGCAGTTCGAAGGCCAGCTCGACTTCCAGGGTGACCTGGTGGATTACAAGGCCAAGGGGCACGGGGTGGAGTACCTGGGCCTGGAGTCGGTGGAAGGAAGCCCAGCCCACAAGCTGAAGTTGACCAAGAAGGGCGGGACCCTCGATACGATCTGGCTGGACGCAGATTCCTTCCTGATCCTTAAGCAGTCCTCCAAGTCGAAGGTGCGAGACCAGGAGATGGAAACCGAAACAACCCTGGGGGATTACAAGTCGGTGGGCGGCATCATGGTCAACCACACCACGGAGGTTCAGCCCAAAGGCTCGCCCCAGAAGCGGAAAATGATCCTCGAAAAGGTCGAATTCAACGTGGTCATCGACTCCTCCCGCTTCCAAATGCCTGAAAAGCCCAAGGTCGCCGCTCCCGAAGCCAAGAAATAGTCAGGAGGCTCCCATGTTGAGGTCCTTCTCCCTCGCCCTGGCAGCGGGATGGCTGGCCTTTGCCCAGGTTCAGTCCCCAACCGCCCTTTTGGATGCAGGTGCCCTGGAGGGTCTCCGGGCTCGGCACATCGGTCCCGCGGTCATGAGCGGTCGGGTGTCGGCCATGGATGGCCACATGGAGAAGGGCCGCATCACCCTCTACGTGGGCGCCGCCTCCGGAGGGGTCTGGAAGACCACCAACGGCGGCATCACCTACCAACCCATCTTCGACACGCACAACCCCAGCATTGGCGCCATCCGCGTGGATCCGAGGGTCCCGCGCACCGTCTGGGTGGGCACCGGGGAGAGTTGGGTCCGCAACAGCGTATCCGCCGGAGATGGCATCTACCGCACCACCGACGGGGGCAGTTCCTGGTCCCATCTGGGCCTTCGGGCCACGGAGCGCATCTCCGCCATCGAGGTGGACCCCAAGGATTCCAACACTGTCTATGTCGCCGCCCAAGGGAGCCTCTTCAAGCCCAATGAAGACCGGGGCGTGTTCAAAACCGCGGATGGCGGTCAGACCTGGAAGAGGATCCTCTACATCGATGCAAATACCGGCTGCGCCTCCCTGGCGGTGGATCCCAGCAACCCCAAAATCATCTTCGCCGCCATGTGGCAACACAGGCGCCAGCCCTGGAGTTTCAGCAGCGGCGGCCCCGGCAGCGGGCTCTTCCGGAGCACCGATGGGGGTGAAACATGGAAGAAACTCGACCAGGGCCTGCCCGCCGGCCCCCTGGGACGCATCGGCGTGGCCATCGCCCCCAGTCAGCCCCGCACCGTGTATGCCCTGGTGGAGGCGCAACAGGGCGGGATGTTCCGCAGTGAGGATGGCGGCGAGACGTGGACCCGCGGCAATGCCGGCGCCAACATCATCGTCCGTCCCTTCTACTTCTCCCTGGTGGTGGTGGATCCCAAGGACCCCAAGCGGGTCTACAAGCCCAGCTACCTGCTGTCCGTGAGCGACGATGGGGGCCGGAGCTTCGACACCCGGGGAAGCAGCACCCATGCAGACCACCACGCCCTGTGGATCGACCCCACGAACTCGGAACACCTGTTCCTGGGCACCGATGGCGGGGTCTTTGAAAGCACGGACCGGGGCAGCTCCTGGCGCATGCATGGCAACCTGCCCATTGCCCAGTTCTACCATGTGGCCACGGACATGGCCCGGCCCTACCACGTCTATGGGGGGCTCCAGGACAACAGCACATGGATGGGGAGCAGCCGGGTCAACCTGGCCAACAAGCATTGGAAGAACCTCCACGGGGGCGACGGTTTCTGGGCCTTCCCCGATCCTACGGACCCCGAATACGTCTACGCGGAGAGCCAGGGGGGCAACTTGGTCCGCGTTCATATCCGCACCCTGACGAGTCGTGCCATCAAGCCTGAAGAGGGCCCCGGTGAACCCAAGTTCCGCTGGAACTGGAACACCCCCCTCCACCTGAGTTCCGTGGAGCCCGGGACCCTTTTCGTGGGGGCCCAGTATCTTTTCCGGTCCAAGGACAAGGGCAATTCCTGGGAACGTCTCAGTCCCGACCTCACCACCAATGACCCGACCCGGCAACGGCAGGAGGCCAGTGGTGGCATCACCGTGGACAACTCCAGTGCCGAGAGCCATTGCACCATCTACACCATCAGCCAGAGTCCAAAGCGCGGGGATGTGATCTGGGTGGGGACGGATGATGGCCACCTCCAGCTCACCCGGAACGGCGGCCGCACCTGGTCCCAGATGGCCAAGGACCTCCCGGGTCTGCCCAAGGGCACCGCCGTGTCCTGGGTCGAAGCGAGCCCCCACAGGGAGGCCACGGCCTTCGCCTGTTTCGATGGCCACATGCTGGGCGATGATGCGGCCCATGTGTACCGTACCGATGACTTTGGGGTGACCTGGACCCGGCTGGACACGCCCCACTTGGAAGGCTTTGCCCATGTCCTCAAACAGGACCCTGTGCGCCCTGACCTGCTATTCCTGGGGACCGAAAGCGGCCTGTACATCAGCCTGGAGGGTGGCCGCAACTGGGTCCGCTTTCAGGGTGGCAATTTTCCAAGGGTGCCCGTGCGTGACATTGTGATCCATCCCCGGGACCACGATCTGGTGCTGGCCACCCATGGCCGAGGTATCTGGATCATCGATGACCTCACCCCCCTCCGGGCCATCACCCTGGAGGTGGTGGACAAGGACCTGGTTCTACTCCCGACGAGGCCCAACCCTCGCATGGAGCAGTACCGCGACGGATGGTCCGACGGAGATTCCGAGTTCTTGGGTCAGGAACCCGTGAATGGGGCCGTGATTGCTTATTGGCAGAAGAAGCGTCACCTGGTGGGGGATTTCAAAGTCGAGGTGCTGGATAAGGAAGGCAGGGTGCTCATGGAGAGCCCCGCCAGCAAGCGACGGGGGTTCAATTTCATGGCCTGGGATGGAACGGGCCGCCCCCCCCGTGTACCCAAGGGCACCCAGATGGGAATGGCCGGTTTCATCGGCCCCAGGCTCCCCGAGGGCATCTATACCCTGCGTCTTACCCGCAACGAGAATGTCCAGACCGGGGAGCTGGCGATCCTTCCCGATCCCGAAACGCCCTTCACCCGGGAGGATCGCGCGTTGCGCTACCGCTCCGCCATGGAACTCCATGCGCTCCTGGAGGAGATGGCCTATCGGACCGAGCAACTGGTGGACCTCCAGACCCGGGCCAAAGCCCTCCAGGGGGAGGCCAAACCCTTGGGCTTGCGTTTTGCGGCGGCCCTCGAGGTGGAAAGGGCCAAGTTGGTCCCAGTGAGCGAGGCCCAGGGGATTGTGGGGGAGCACAAGCTTCGGGAAAAGGTGACCCAACTCTATGCCCAGGTGAACGCGTACGGTGGCCGTCCCAGTCAGTCCCAACTCCAGCGGGTGGACGCCCTGAAAAAGGAGGTGGCCGAAGCCCTCGCGAGCCTGGACCAGACCCAGGCCTCCCACCTTCCCGCCCTCAACCAGGGACTTGGCAAGGCTGACCTGCCACCCCTGAGCCCCCTCACCCGTGCGGCCTGGGACCAGGCCACACGCAGGTAGCCTCGCCGTTCAAAGGCTCCGTCAGCCCATTCGCCGAACAATTTGATCCCGCAGCGATCTTCGGGTTGTGCCCGACCCAGCCCCAGGCCACCGTGGAAGTTCACCCTTTGAAGGAGCCCCCCATGATCCGCCACCTCGCCCTTGCCACACTCCTGCTTGCGCCGGCCCTCCAGGCCCAGTCCGTGGACCAGATCTACGCCAACCACGTCCAGGCCATGGGAGGTACCAAGGCCCTCAAGAGCATCAAGTCCATGCGCGTGACCATGAAGATGGTCATGGGCCCCGGGGCCGAAGGCACGATGACCATCGAGCGCAAACTCCCAGGCAGGATCCGCACGGAGATGGCCATCATGGGCATGAACATCGTGACCGCCGTCAACGGCAAGACAGGCTGGACGATCAACCCCATGGCCGGCAGCACCGAGCCCACCCCCATGCCCGAGGCTCAGCTGAAGGCCGTGGAGGAGCAGGGCGATCAGGTCCTGGGCCCCCTCACGGACTACAAGGAGCGGGGTGCCACCCTCGAAAGCCAGGGCAAGGAGAAGGTGGATGGCACGGACACCCTCAAGCTCAAGCTCACCACCAAGGACAAGAAGGACATGATCCTGTGGCTGGATGCGGATTCCTACCTTCTGGTGAAGTTGGCAACCCAGGTCGAGCAGCAGGGCCAGGTGATAAATGTCACCTCCAAGATGGGCGACTACAAGGCCGTGGGGGGGATCATGGTGGCCCACAGCATCGAAGCCATTCCCGAGGGCATTCCCATGACCCAGAAGATCACCATCGAGAAGGCCGAAGTGAATGTGCCCATCGAGGACAGCCGCTTCGAAATGCCCAAGAAGGCTGAACCCAAGCCTGCAGAGAAGACCGAAACCAAACCTGCGGAAAAGAAGTAGCCTTCACCTGCATCTCGAGTCCGAGCCCCGGCGCTGCCGGGGCTCCGCTTTTCCCCCCACGCCGCCTGGGGAACAATGGAACCCATGGAAACCACTGACCGCGCCGCGCTCCAGGACCTGCTCCGCCTGCTGGATCTCCCCGCCCGGGCCCTGGACCTCCCCGAAGCCCGGTTGCGCTGGACGAGCGTGGCGGGCTTGGCCCTAGTCCTGGCCCAATTGTCCACGGAGGGCGGTCGCCTGCGTCCCCTGTGGGTGGATGCGCCCACGGAGGCGGAGGCCGAGGCCCTTGCCCACGAGCTCGCCGTACTCCTGCCCCAGGCGGGCGTGGCCCACTTTCCCGGGATGGCTCCCTATGCCGGCGGTGAATCCAGCCCCCCGGGCCTGGTACTCAAGGCGCGCCTGGCCACCCTCATCGGTCTGGCCGAGCGGCGAATCCAGATCCTGGTCACGGGTCCCCTGGCGCCCCTGGAGCGCCTGCCTCACCCCAGCTGGTTCCAGAAGAAGAAGCTGGAACTGCGAAGGGGCGCCGAGGTGCCCCGGGAGCTCCTCCTGGAGACCCTGGTGGAGCTGGGCTACCGCCGCGTGGAACTCTCCAGCCAGCCCGGGGAATTCAGTGCCCGGGGCCTGGTGGTGGATCTGTGGCCGGACCACCTGGAACAGCCGTTGCGGCTGGAATGCTTCGGGGACGAACTCGAGAAGCTCGCCCCCTTCGACCCCGAGACCCAGCGACGCACCGGCGAAATGCTGGAGAGCCTCACCCTTTATCCGCGCTACGAGGCCGATCGCGATCCCGCGGCCCTGATGAAGGCCGTGGAGGCAAGGGCGGACCAGAGCACGGACCCCCAGGAGGACCTGGCCTTCCGACGTCAAAGGCTGTCCACCCAGGGGCACTTCCCCGGCGAAGAGCTCTTCTACCCCATGCTCAGCCAGGCCAAGGGCCAGCTCGCCCACTGGGTGGCCCCTTGTTTCCGTCTGAAACTGGAAAACGCCTGGAGCGAGGCCGTGGGTCAGCGGGAGCGCACCCGGATCGAGGAGGGCCTGGCGGTCCTGCGCCGCGGCGGCGTGGTCTGTCCCCACGTGGAGGACCGTTTCGCCCCCAGCGACCCCAGCCGCCCCAGTGCCTGGCTCACGGAATGGCAGAGCGAGGCCACCGTACCCCTCCAGTCCCAGCCCGCCCGGGAGTTCCAGGGCCGCCTGGGTGAAATGGCCGAATACCTTCAGGACCTGGCCCTCAGTGGCCACCGGATCTTCCTGGCGGGCAGCACCCTGGGCATGCGGGACCGGCTTTCGGAGATTCTGCGCCAGTACGAACTGCCCTTCTCCCAAGGATCCCAGCCGGGATGTCGGGTGCTCCACCTGGCCCTCCAGGCGGGGGCCATGCTCAAGGAACCCAAGGTCCTGGTCCTGACCGAACGGGAGGTCTTCGGACGGCGGGCCATCCCCTCCAGCACCAAGCGCAGCCGAACGGCCGCCTTCATGAGCGATCTGCGGGACCTGAAGCCCGGGGACCGGGTGGTGCACCTGGACCATGGCATCGGCGAGTTCCTGGGCTTTGCCACCCTCACCGTGGGGGGTGAGGACCAGGAGGTGGTGCAGCTCCGCTACTCCGATGGAGGGCGCCTGAACGTAAGCCTGGAGCGGGCGGACCTCCTCCAGCGCTTCGTGGCCCCCGATGGT
>CAZPUI010000299.1:0-6666 GCA_964589695.1 uncultured Solibacteraceae bacterium
CGCCGGGTCCCCAGCCCCCCATCACCCTGGCGAAGACCGTCGTGACGAACCCCCCTCCGCCCCCCGGGGACAACCCACCGCCTCCCGTGTTCGTGGCAGGGGTCCAGTGCAAGGTGGACGCCAACTACCAGACGGATATCGCCTATTCCTGGTATTCCAATGGCAAGACCCCCTTGCCCGGCATGGAGATCATGCTGGACGCCATCATGCCCATTCCCGTGGGCCACAGGCTCTACGACCGGGCCTCGACCTTCCATGAACTGGGAATTCCAGCCCACTATCACCCGAAAGTGGAAGCTGGCATTGGACCCACCAAGGGGATCCGCCTGGGAAGCACGGCCATGGCCTCGGTGGACCAGGTCAACCCCAAGGTCGGGCTGGCGGCGGAAGGGGGCGTGATCCTGGGCTCCGGGATGTCGGTGGCCTCCGTGGCCTGGGCGGAGAAGAGCACCTCGGTGTTCGGATCCAGCCTGACCTCCAAGGATGTGGCCCTCGCCACGACGGAGGAAAAGGGGGTTGTGGTGGAGACCGTCACCCTTTCCAACGCCTCTCCAGCGGCCTTGGACGGAGACCTGGAATTGGGCATCGATTTCGCCGAAGGGGACACCGGCGGCATGGTCTACATGCTCCTCACCGCCACCGACCTTCCCATCGGCAGCGAGGTGTGGTTCAAGAGCGCGGATGGCCTCATCAACCTGGCCAAGACCAAGGTCACCTCCTCACCCTTCACCGTGGGCACCATGGCCAACCTGCCCGCAGGCTACACCACCCTGCTGAAGTCCTCCCTGGCCCTCAATGGCCACATCCTGAACCATGGTGGGGGCGTGGTGGGCCAGTCCCCCGTGCTCACCCTGAGCGCCATCCTCCAGACCTCCGCCTATGGCGCCGTGCCCTTGAAGGAGCTGGGAGTTCCCGGCAAGGACAATGGCCCCACCAAGGGCATCCTGCTGGGTAAGGTCACCACCGTGCTGTAGGTTCCACCACCCACCTGGGCAGCCGAAGCCGTTGCGCAAAAACAACTTGAACAATTCCGCAGCGGTCCGGCCTAAGGGGCCGCAGAAGAACAACCTGAACAGTTAAGGTTGTTCTTGCGCGGCTCCTAAGGTTGCCCAGGTTTCCTGAAACGTCCCCACCTCCTGGAGTTCAACCATGAATCCGGTTATTGAGCCTGCCCACGACCTTGCCGTGAAGCCCACCCTCCAATGGAAAGTGCCTTACGAGCAGGGTCCTGAAGGCGGGAACACCTCCTTCGCCATCCGCTGTACGAATGTCCCCAATGGATCGGCCGTGGCCATGACCGCGGACACACCGGGTCCCCAGCCCCCCATCTTTCTGCCCCCCACCACCGTCCAGAATCCCCCGCCCGACATGATGATCGGGATCACCTGTGCGGTGGAGGCGGACTACGAGACGACCATCACCGCGGCCTGGTACGCCCGGGGTCATGCGCCCACCCCAGGGATGAAGCTCGAACTGGTGGTCTACATGGCCGTACCTCCCGGCACCCCCGGGGGTCTGGACCCCATGGCATTGGGTTCGACTTCCGCGGCGGGCGAGGCTCCAGGTTCGCGGTACAGGTTCCTCGAGGAGGTGGCGCTCTATCCCTGACCCGATCGGCCTTGCCAGCACCTTGGCAAGGCGAAGGCCACTCCAGGTTTGAAACGTGGCGACCTGGGCAGGTTGCAGGGGCAGGCCCGGCGCTAGAATGACCTCCATCCTACGGAGGACCACATGGGACTGGGAAGCTGGGGAGGGGTCACCCTGGGTTGCCTGCTGGGCGTGGGCGTTGGGTTCTGGTGGGGGCGACCCTCGACCCCCAAGACCGTTGCCAAGGCCGAGATTCCCCTGAGCCCGCGCCAACAGCTGGGCAAGAAGATCTTCTTCGACCGCAACCTGTCCACCCCTCCGGGCCAGTCCTGCGCCGATTGCCATGCGCCCGAGGCGGGCTTCGCCAATCCGGATGCGGAGCTGCCCGTGTCCCGAGGGGTGCACCGGGATCGCTTCGGGAACCGGAATGATCTTCCCGCGGCCTATGCCGGCTTCGCGCCCCCCCTGCGCTGGGACGCAAAGGAGGGCGCCTACGTGGGGGGCAATTTCTGGGATGGCCGGGCCAACGACTTGGTGGCCCAGGCCAAGGGTCCCTTCCTGAACAAGCTGGAAATGGCCAATCCCGACGAGGCCACGGTGGTGGCCAAGCTGCGCGCAGCGCCCTATGCCAACCAGTTCCTGGAGGTCTTCGGGCTGGGGGCCCTGGGGGATGTGGCCAAGGCCTACCACCATGCGGCGGAGGCCCTGGCGGACTACCAAATGTCAAAGGAAGTGGCGCCCTTCAGCTCCAAGTACGACCACTACCTGCAGGGCAAGGCCCAACTGACGGAGTCGGAGGCCCGGGGACTGGGCATCTTCCTGGACAGCCGCAAGGGGAAGTGCGCCGAATGCCACCCCGCCCAGCAGGGGCCCGACGGGCGTCCGCCCCTCTTCACGGACTTCACCTACGACAACCTGGGGGTCCCCCGGAACCCGGCCAATCCCTTCTACGGCCTGCCCTCGGACCTCAATCCCCAGGGCGCCAAGGCCGTGGACCTGGGCCTGGGGGGCTTCGTGAAGAAGGCTTCGGAGGATGGCAAGTTCCGGGTTCCCACCCTGCGCAACGTGGCCCTCACCCGGCCCTACATGCACAACGGGCTCTTCAGGACCCTGCGGGACGTGATCGTCTTCTACAACACCCGGGATATCCACCCCTGGCCCGCCCCGGAGGTGCCCCGGAATGTGAACAAGGAGGAATTGGGCAACCTGGGCCTCAGCGCCCGGGATATCGAAGACCTGGTGGCCTTCCTCCACACCTTGACGGATGGGTACCGACCGGAACCCGTCAAGCGCTGAGGGTCATAGCCCACGCGCCGTGGTCAGGCCACCCCTAAAAACAAAGCCCGCTTCACGCGGGCTTCGATGGGTTACCCACCCTAGGACTTGGGGGTCGGAGGAGGCGGTGGGGGCGGTGGGGGGAGTTTTTCGGCGATGGCCGCGATGAGTTCGGCCTTGTTCATGCCACCCAGAACCCATGTCTGGTCCTGGAGTGTAAGGGGTTTGAGGCCAAGCTGGCGCATCATGGGAGCTCCTTGGGAAAAAGCCAGTATTGCGGGAAGCGGTCAAGGGTGGCAATGGGAACCTGACGCCGCCCACGCTGGGTCTCAGCCTTGTTCGATGGCGCGGAGCCCGGCGTCGCGGCCATGATCGGACCCCCATGCATCCTCGCCCCAGAAGGAACAGGCGACCGCCCAGGGGTGAGGCGGAGCACCCTCACTTGACCCGTTTGGCCTCCAGGGCCGAGCGCCCTTCGGGCTGGATGCGCACCGCAGAATCCTGGCCTGCGGCATCCCTCTGGAACAGGACGCGCACCCCGGGTCCCTTCAGCAGGAAGGTGTCGGGTCCGATGGGCAGGAGTTCCCCCACGGGTTCCCCGGGGGCCTGGGTCAGGAGCCGATCACCCTCCTTCCAGAACCGGAAGCTCATGCCAGGCTCCAACGCGAAGGTGCCCGCATACCCCTCGAGCACGGCGGGGTCCAGGGCGACCACCTTGGGTTCCGCGTACTCCCCGATCCGCTTGGCCAGCGGCGTCATGGGGGCGCCCAGGGGCGCCACGCGCAGCCCCAGGACGGTGGCGCCTTCCAACTGGAAGATCACCTCGGTGTCGGAGTTGGGGTGCCCGAAGCGGGTCTCCGAGAGGGGCAGCAGTTCCAGGCGCTGGGGCCCCTGGATTCGCCAGAGGCGCCCCTCGGTCCACGCCACCTTGAGGGGACCCCGCTCGGTCTGGTAGACACCCGTCAACCGGGCCAGGCGCTCGGGAGGGAGCAGGATGGGCCGAGGCTCCTCCACCGGTTGTTGATTGGCCAAGCCCAGGAGGCGTCGGGTGAGGTATTCCAGGGGCACGGGCTGGGGATAGAGGTTGGTGAGGATGATGGCCTGGGCCCCGCTGACCAGGTCCATCTCCACCATGGCGTTGTAGCCCAGAATCTGGCCTCCGTGGCCCGCCAGCCGATGGCCCTGGCTCTCCCGCAGGAAAAGGCCGAACCCGTACCCCTGGGCCTGGCCATCGCGGGTCGCGAAGGGTTTGGTCATGCGGGCGAAGGTCTCGGGCTTGAGCACCTTGCCTGAGCTGAGGCCCTGGAGCCAGCGGGCCAGGTCCTGGGTGGTGGACACCAGCCCAGCGGTGGAGAAGAGCTGCACCTTGTTCACGAAGGGCGCGGGTGTGGGTCCGGGCGCATAGCCTTGTGCCAGCCCCTGGATGGGCGGCTCGTCCCAACCGTAGCGGGTGGCGGTCATCCCCAAGGGACCCCAGAACCTTTCCTTGAGGAAGGCCTCGTAGGTCTTCCCCGTCACGGCTTCGATGATCATGCCCAGGAGCACAAATCCCGAGTTGCTGTACTGCCATTGGCTGCCAGGGGCGAACACCAGGGGCTTGGCCTTGGCATAGGTGTCCAGCAGGTAGGCGGGGGTGAGGGCCTCGTGCTGCCGCTCCCACCAGGCAGGGTCATCGGTGTAGCTGGGGATTCCGGAGGTGTTGCTCAGCAGGTGCTCCACCTGGGCGGCCTCCCAGGCCGCCGGGAGATCCTTCACATACCGGCGAACCGACGCCTTCAGATCGACCTTGCCGTCCTCCACCAGGGCCAGGATGGCGGCGGCGGTGAAGGTCTTGGTGACCGAAGCCACCCGAAACACCTGCGGCGTGGCCAGGGGCTGCTTGGCGGCCAGGTCCGACATGCCATAGGCCTTGTGGAACAGCACCTTCCCGCCCTTCTGCACCAGAACCACCGCACCAGGCTGGTCCGCCCGGAAGTGCCTGGCCATAAGGGCATCCATGGCCGCGGTCTCCTGGGCGGCCGAAGGCATCGTGGCCAGGGTCAGGGTCAGGGTCAGGGGGGTCCAGGTGCGCATGGTTCCTCCGGCATACCAGTGTCTAGAATGGGTCGGTCCTTCGGGATGGTGGGGGTCCTGATTCGGTCCTGAGGGGGAAGGCCCTTTCGCCGTCCTGGTGGTCGCGGGGCCACGTTACGGAGCGTGGACCGCGGGCGGGTTTCACCCAGGCCACCAAGGTTAGTTCCGCCAAAGGTAACTGACCTTGAAGAAGAGGCTCTTGCGGGTGGGCAGGAAGGTGCTGCCCCCGGGCTCGAAGCCCTCCTCCCGCCAGGTGCCCTTCTGGAAGATCTCCCCGTAGCCCAGGTGGACGACGGTGCCGGGGATGTAGGTGAAGGAGGCCAGGAGGTCCGTGAGCAGACGACGTTTGTAGCTGTCGAAGCGGGTGGTGGCCCTCAGGAAGGCATACTTGTTGAACTGGTAGGTGGCCTGGCCGTTGAAGGTCTTGACGTCGTAGACCTCCCGGTCCGTCACCGGATGGCGCATGCGGGTGTGGTAGTAGTTCATATTGAGGCGCAGGTTCTCGTCGGGCTGAAGGGTGGCATTCAGTCCCAGGGCCCGGGTGGGTCCCGTGAAGGGGTTCGTGGTGCTGTAGTAGAGCCCCTGCCCCGACCGGGCGTTGACCCCCAGGCTCAGCCACCGGGTCAACCAGAGATCGCCCTGGAGCCGGGCCACGGTGGTGGAGTAGAGCTTGCCCTCCCAGCCTTCCCTGATGCGGATCACATCCGCTCGAAAGTTGCCCTGCCGGGTGGTGTTCAGGCGAAGGGCCGCCACGGCCACGTAGTCGGTGAGGCCTGTGCCCCGGTCCTGGGTGATGTTCACGAAGAGGAAGGGGTTGACCTTTTGAAGCCAGGGGGCGGAGGCCAGCTTGGGGTAGAACTGGGGCCCCAGGTACACCAGGGTCTGGTCGATGTTCGTGCGGTTGTAGAAAGCCGTGTCCATGCGGAAGTCCCGGTCGTAGTGTTCCCGGACCACGAGGGCCGTCATGGCCTTGGTGCCATAGACGTAGGACAGGAGGTACCCGGTTCCCGAGGCCCGGGTGGCGGCGGGTGCATCGTTGGTGCGGGTGTCCAGGACATACCCGGACAGACTGTGGGCACCCTGCAGACGGTAGGAGAAGTCGGCGCCCGTCACGGTGTTCGACACACCCGCAAAGCGTCGACCCGTGCCCACGACCCCCACGTAATTGGCCTCCCCGAATCCGTACATCACCCTGCCGATGGTGAAATTGGCGCGCTGCCCCTGGTGGGGATTGACCCCCTCCTCGAAGGCCAGCCCCGGGGCGCGGTCACCGGCCGCCAGGACACCGAAGGACACCGGGCCTTGATCTCCGGTCACCTTGGCGCCCCACAGGGGATCGGCAATGCGGCGGGTGTGCACCGGCACCTGCATGTTGGTGTCCCCTCCCTGGGTCCCGGCCAACTTGAAGATGCCCATGGACTCCATGAAGAAGGGGCGTTTTTCCTCGTAGAAGATCGGGTAGCGCTGGTTCACTTCCACCTGGTAGGCATCGCTCTCCACCTGGCTGAAGTCCGACTTGTAGGTGAGCTCGGCGGTGATGGAGGAGTTCAGGCCGTATTTCACCCCGAGCCCCAGATTGGCTTCGTTCCGACGGTCCCAGGCCTCGGGCCCCCGCCGTTCATGGTCGACGCTGGTCGTGAAGGTGGGTAGCACCTCCAGCCTTTGAGGGGCCTTGAGGACCGGGAAATACACGGGGACATGGGAGTGAAACACCGACTTGCCGGGCAGGAG
>CAZPUI010000300.1:0-6665 GCA_964589695.1 uncultured Solibacteraceae bacterium
GAAGGGTCATGGAGGCTCAGTGGGGGCTCAGTGAGGGGTCAGGTCGAAGGCCAACCTTGCGTGGATACCCCTCGAATCGTCGAGGTTCTTCAGGAACTGAAGTGTGTGCCGCAGTCGAGTTTGGGCTTGGCCTTCCTGGGGCGTGCGGGCAATGATCGGCTTGCCATCGTCCTGGAGGAGGTGGAGCAGCTTTTCCAGGGGTGATCGGGGGGGGGCAACGGGGTCGATGCGGAAGTTGGTTCCCGCCTTGGCCAGGGTGGCGGCGTGACGAACCGCGTCCATGAGACCGCCCAGTTCATCCACGAGGCCCAGGTGCAGGGCTTCCTGGCCGGACCAGATTCGCCCTTGGGCAAGGGTGTGGACTGCCTCCTTGGAGAGCTTGCGACCCTCGGCCACCCGCTCCAGGAAAGCATCATAAGTGGCGTCCGTCAGGGCCTGGAAGCGGGCCATCTCCTGGGCATCCTTGGGGCGTGCCAGGGTGGTGGGGTTGGCGAGGCGCGAGGTTTGCACCTGGTCCCAGGTGATGCCATGGTCCTTGGCCAGCTTTCGGACATTGGGCAGGAGGGAGAAGACCCCGATGGAGCCGGTGAGGGTGTGGGGCTCGGCGAAGATCCGGTCGCCATGGGTCAGGATCCAGTAGCCACCGGAGGCCGCGGTGGATCCCATGGACACCACCACGGGTTTGACCTTGCGGGTGATGACCACCTCCCGATGGATGAGTTCGGAGGCCAGGGCGCTCCCCCCAGGGCTGTTCACCCGCAGGACGATGGCCTTCACCTCCGGGTTCTGTCGCAGGGCGCGGAGTTCCCGGCTGAGGCGTGCTCCCCCCGCCTGCTGGGAGGAACCCTCGCCATCCACGATGTCCCCTTCCGCATAGACCACGGCGATGCGGGTGCCTGCGCGCACCAGCGGCGCCGCCTTGACATAGGTCTCAAGGTCGATCTGGGTGAAGGTTCGATCCTTGGGGCCGCTGCCCGTGAGCTTGCGGAGGTCCTCCAGGATCTCGTCCTGGTGGGCCAGCCGGTCCAGGAGACCAAGCTCCTTGGCCCTGGCCGTGGGGACCATACCCACCTCATCCGCCAGGAGCTGGAGGGTTTCAGGGGTCACCTTCCGGTCCTTGGCGATGGTCGCCTTCCACTGGGACCAGACGTCATCCAGGTATTTCTGGATCTGGATCCGGTTGGGTTCGCTGAGGCGGTCGCTGGTGAAGGGCTCCACGGCCCCCTTGAACTGGCCCACCCGGGCCACCTGGACCTCGATGCCGTACTTGGCGAAGAGGCCTCCAAAGAAGGTGGGTTCGGCCGCGAGGCCCGTCAGATCCAGTTCCCCCATGGGGTTGGAGGCCAGGACCGAGGCCACCGAACCGACGTACAGATCCCACTTGTTCCAGGTCGGGTTATAGGCGATCACGGGTTTGCCCGAAGCCTTGAAGCGCGCCAGCGCCTCCCGCAGCTCCTTGAGGGTGGCGGGGCCGGAGGCGCCACCACCGGTGGGAAGGTGGCCGGTGAGGTACAACCCCGCGATCCTGGAGTCCTTGGTGGCCTGTTCGAGGGCCTCCAGGACCTGGAGCAGGGGCGGCCCATTCCGAGTGCCCGATTCCATGAGGTCCACCAGGGTTCCCCCTGAATCCTGGGTGGAGTCGGGGATGGGCAGGCCCAAGTCCAGCACGAGCACGGCCTTGGAGGGCACGGCGGGTGGGGTCGGTGTCATCAGGGCCACGGTGGCCAGAAGGAGGAGGAAACCTAGTCCTGCAAAGAGGGCCAGGGCCAGGGCCGAGGCAAAGAAGGATCGGAAGAACTCGCGCATGGACCGCTCCCGTGGGCTCCCATGATCCTACCGGCTCAGAACTGGAATCCCGCGGAGAGAAGGATGCTCTTCAGCTCGGTGGCCCGGTCCGAATCATCCCGAGGTCGTCCCAGCAAGCGGTTCACATCCCAGGCAAATTCCACCTTGATGGGCATCCCGATCTTGGCGATGAGTCCCACCCCAAGGGCGGTGCGCAGCGGGGTGAAGCGCCGCTCCCCGGCGGCCGGGTAGAAGGTGCGCTGGACCATGCCCGAATCCAGGAAGACCTCCCCCCAGATCACTTTCTGAAGGACGGGGAACCGGTACTCGGCATTCAGGAGCAGAAGGCCCTGTCCACCCACGGGAATGGGGCGGAAGATGGGCCTTCCCTGGGCATCCACCTTCTGGGCATAGGGATGGAAGGTCTCTCGGACGGGGATGGTGCCCTGGGGTCCCAGCCAGTCGGGTTCGACGCCACGGTGGGAAAAGGGGCCTCCCGCGAAGAACCTTTCCGAAAGGGGCAGGTCCCGGGCCGAGGCGGCCGTGGGTACCGCAGCGCCCAGATGCAGGCTGAAGGTCAGGACCCCCTGGGAGGCTCGGTAGCCCACGGGCCAGTTCCACTGGTGCCGCAGGTCCAGTTTGACAAAGCTGGCGTTGGGACTGGTCCCCCAGGCCTGGTTGGCCATCTCCAGGCGTGCCACCCCAAAGGTGCCCTCGGTGGGATCGAGGGGGCTGTCCCGTTGGTCCCGGCTGGCCTGCACCCAGGGCGCCACAATGGCTGTGTTGCCCGGGATCCGGACCGTCTCATTCAGTTCCTTGTCCTGGATGCCTTCGATGGCGGAAAGCACCCGGACCCGTTCCACCCGGAGCCCGCCCTGGAAGATGGCACCACTGGAGGTGCGCCACTCGAGGCTGTTGAGGAGGCGTCGGCGTTGAATGATGTAGGTTTCGCGCTGTTCATGGATGTAGGCGGCCTCGGCGCGGTAGTGGCTGCGGGAGGGCAGCCAACCCGAGCCCAGGGAGAGCCAAGGATCGGAGTAGGCAATGCTGTACATATCCACGGAGCGGGGGTTGGGACCCGTGGTGAAGATCCGCCGGAGGCCGGGGTTCTGGAGGGTGCCATCGCCGGCCCGGATGCCGAAGTCCAGGGTCCGTCCCATGCCCCCCAGGTTCAGGCGCTGGGCGCCTAGGCCCAGGTGGTAGCCCTGACTCTTGTCGTACCCGAAGCTGTGGCTGAAGACCCAGGGCGCGCGTTCCACGAGTTTGGCGGCCAGGTCCCCCTCGACCCAGGGGAAGAGCGGTGCAGTCATGGGGTCTTCGCGCAGGGGCAGGACATCCACGCGGTCAAAACCGCCCAGGTTGGCCAGGTTGGACTGGGTGCGGGTGATCCGTTCGGGGTCCAGGGGGGTGCCGGGTTGCAGGGCGATCTCACGCAAAAGGGCCTTGGCCCGGGTGCGTCCAGCCCCCTGGACCACAAGGCGCTGACTGGTGGTGGGGGTGAGGGGCGGGATGCTGAGGCGCATCACCAGGCCTGTGTCTTCCTCCACCAGGGCCATCTGAGGGAGGGGGGTCTGGGCCTGGATGCCTTGGGTGGCCAAGCGTTGGCGCAGGAAGGTGATCACCCTGGCCAGGTCCGTCTTCACCAAGGGAACGGGGCGATCGAACTCCAGGGCGATCCGGCGGACCCCATGGCCGGGCGGGGGCAGTTCCTTCAGGAAACCCTCACTCGCGGGGGCGGTGGACCTGTCTGCCAGGACACGGCGGGCCTGGAAGGCCGGAAGGATGGGACCTTCGACGAGGTAGTGTCCGAGGCCTGCGGCCAGGGTGTCCCCTTCCAAGGGATCCTTGTGGGCCACCTCCAGCTGAAGGCTCCGGATGAGTCGCTGGGGTCCTTCCTCCACCCTGAACACGGCCGTGGCCTCGCGTCCCTGCTTCTGCAGCGGCATGCGCTGGACCTGGACCTCTGGGAAACCCCGTCGCCAGTAGGCTTCCTTGATGCGCTCCTCCAGGAGCTCAAAAACGTCCGGAGCGGCCTTGGCGTGGCCGAACAGGACCCAGCGCTTGGGGAGGGAGATCTCCTTGAGCAGTGCGGATTCGGGTACGTCCCGGGTCCGCTCCACGCGGAAACCTGTCAGGACATAGGTCGGCCCGGCCTGGAGCCGGTAGGTCAGACGCACCCTGCGGGGAGCCTGGGGTGTCCCCTCCAGGATCTCCCGTGCGTGGGACACCGTGGCGTCCAGATGACCCAGGCGGTACAGCTCCCGCAAAAGCCTTCGTTCCCCCTCGTCCAAAAGGTCGTGACTGTAGCGGTCCGTGCGGGTGAAGGGCAGGAGTTGGTCTTGCCGACGCCCGCTGATGCCTTCCCCTTCCAGGCGAACCTCCACCTTCGGCCCCACCTCGACCTCTGCCCGCACGATGCCGTCCTGGGGACGCCAGTCCAGGGTGGCCCGGGCCTCCAGATAGCCATCGGACACCCAGCGTTTCCGAAGGCGGGTTAGCACCTCGCTGGCCGTGGTCTGGTGCCAGAGGGACTGGTTGGGGCGCAGCGCCGAGAGGCTGCGGAGCGCCTCCTGGGAGTATGGGCCCAGCGCGCCTGAGAACTCGAGGCCCCTGACCAGATTGGGCTTACCCTCCTGGACGGTGATGATCACATCCCCTGCTTCGGGAAACCGACGCCAGGTCACGGTGGCCTCGGGGTAGCCCCAGGCCCGGAGCCGACCCTGGAACCACAGGGTGGACTCGGCGAGGCGAAGGTCCCCGAGGGGAGCACCCTTTCGGATTTCCCGGGGACGGAGGGACCAGAAATCCTTGGGGACCCCTTCCCAGCGCAGGGAGCGGGTGCGGGGCCAGGGCGTGAGGTCGATGCGGAGGTGCATGCCCTCCGCCATGCCCTGGGTCTCGCCCTGGACGTCCTTGAAGCGGTCCGTGGCGCGCACAGCCACCAGGGCCTTCTTCCAGGTCTCGGGGGCCCATGGATCACCCGTCCGAAGGCCCAGGGCCAGGCGGGCCAGAACCTGATCATCCCCCGAACCACCCCTGAAGGTGATGTCCCCGATCCGGGCCGGAGTCTGGGCTCCCAGGCCAAGGGCCAGGGTCGAACCCAGAAGCAGGCAGGACGGGATCAGAGGGGACATGCCTTCGACCTCAGAACGCACCACCCGGCCATGGCGTGCTGCCAGGGCCGGGTGGTCGGAGGGGTTCGAGG
The DNA here is from genome assembly GCA_964589695.1 of uncultured Solibacteraceae bacterium. GTDB lineage: Bacteria > Acidobacteriota > Holophagae > Holophagales > Holophagaceae > CAZPUI01. Next base: position 4,991 of record CAZPUI010000300.1, read on the forward strand.
GGGCTTAGAAACCCGTCAGGGCCTCGGCCTCGGTGTCCTTGACCTCGAACACGGAGTGCAGGCTGGTCATCTTGATGAGCCCGAAAATCCGGTTGTTCAGGCCGCAGATCCTCAGTTCGCCACCCTTGTTCTTGATGGAGGTGTAGCAGCCCACCAGTTCGCCGACACCCGAGGAATCCAGGTAGTTGACCTTTTCGAAGTTGATGACGAGCTTGCGGGCGCCCTGGTCAAGGGCCGTGCGGACGGCCTCGCCCAGTTCCTGGTCGCCATCGCCCAGGGTGATCTTGCCCTCGGGATACAGAATCAGAACCTCGTTCTGGGTTCGCTGGGTCAGTTTCATGGAAAACCTCGCGGTGAAAAGGCAGTGTAACCCCGGCCTCGGCTTGGATGAAACAGTTTGGACAGGATGATGCCCCAGTGGCTCCGGCACGAAGGCTGCATCAGGGCACCCGAAATCGCCCGTCCTGGGCGAAAATTGCAGAGGCGTCCCCATGATCGATCTGGTGTCCAGCAACGGCATGATCCAGGCCATGGACAAAGCCATGACCCTCAGCAGCCGTCGCCTGGGGCTCATCGCCTCGAACCTGGCGAACATCGACACCCCCGGATACAAGACCCAGGACTTCTCCTTCCAGGACGCCTTCAAGCAGGCCGTGGCGTCCCAGGATCCCCGCACGGGGATGATGCGGACGCACCCAAGGCATTTGCTGCCCGCCTCCGGGGACCCTCTGCCCCCCAGCCGGGACCCCATCCGATCGGCCTATGAGCGCAATGATGGCAACGATGTGAACCTGGACCGGGAATCGATCCTGCTGGCCCGCACCCAGGGCACCTACCAGCTGGGGGCCTCCTTTGCCCAGACCGAGTTGCGCCGCCTGTACCAGGCCATTCGTGAAGGGAACAAGTGATGAGCTTCAACCGCATCAGTGATATCGCTGCCTCGGGAATGAGCGCCCAGCGGCTCAGGGTTCAGCTCATCGCCGCCAATATTGCCAACAGCGAGACCACCCGCACCGAGGATGGGGGACCCTATCGCCGGAAGGACGCCGTCTTCAAGGTCCAGTCCATGGGAAAGGCCGCGGATGGCATGCCCCTCACCGGGGTCAGGGTGGCCGAAGTGGTGACTTCGAAAGAACCCTTCATGACCAAATATGACCCCAACCATCCCGATGCGGGCCCCGATGGGGGGGTGGCCTTCCCCAACGTGAATCCCGTGGAAGAGATGGTCAACCTGACGGGAGCCACCCGGGCCTTCGACGCCAATGTGGCCGTTGTCCGGGCAGTTCGTACCATGAGTCTCTCGGCCCAGGACTTGCTAAGGGTGCAGTGACGGAATTCTGACTGGCATCTCACGTGTCTCCGACCCATCCTGATCCCCACAGGACACTTCCATGGATCCCCTCCTCAACCTCAATGCGCTGAACCCCTCCAGGCCCCTTGGAGAGGTGCAGAAGCCCGCTGGCAGCCAGCTGGAGCCCCAGGGCCAGGGGGGCAGTTTTGCGGACATGCTGGCCCAGGCGCTGCAGGATGTGAACCAGGCCCAGCACACCGCCGAGCAGGAGGCACGAAACTTGATGAGTGGGGAGGCGACTGACATGCACACGGCGATTCTGGCGGTCCAGAAGGCCGATGTCAGTTTCCAGATGATGATGGCCGTACGATCCAAACTGATCGA
>CAZPUI010000301.1:0-6649 GCA_964589695.1 uncultured Solibacteraceae bacterium
ACACCGAGGCCATGTTCTTCGTGGCGGATCAGTTGCGCTGGTCCACGCCCCCGGATCCCAGGGGGGCGCTGCTGTGGCTGCGGCGGGGGGCCCAGGGGGGCTCGGGGGCCTGCATGGCGGCCCTGGTGCAGCTGCTGAGGGAGGCGAATCCCGAGGATCCCGAGCTTCCCCGCTGGGAGGCCCGCATGGCCGGCGTGGACCTCCGGCCCCGGCGGAGCCTCGTGCTGGCCAGGGCTGGGGAGACCGATCCCGATTTCCTGGTGCGGGTGGCCCAAGGCGCCGTGGCCGCCACGGAGGCCTGGTTCGAAAGGCCTGGGATGAAGCCCCTGCTGCCGGTTCTGGGCTGGATGGCCATGGGCACCCTGGCCTTGGCGGCCCTGGTGCTCCTGGTACTACCCTTTTTCACGTGGAACGGTCTCTTTGCCATTCCCTTGGGGGTGGTCTTGTGGCTCGCGGTTCCCCTGGCCCTGCGCATGCGCCTGGACCACCGTCCGGGGGGGGCCATGCGGAAGCATCTCGCCGGGGCCCAGGCCGGCGATTCCGGGGCTGCCTACGCCATGGGCATGACGTTCCTGAAGGGGGGGGACGGCCTGCCCAAGGATCTTGCCGAGGCCCGGCGCTGGCTGCGTACCGCCGCGGAGGCCGGACACCTGGACGCCATGGTGGAATTGGCGGCCCTCCTGCGCTGGGATCTGGGTGGCATGAAGGACCCCGCGGGTGCCGAGGCCTGGCTTCAGCGGGCTGCCGCAGGGGGGCATGTCGGGGCCCGCAAGGCGCTGGGGTAGGATCCTTCGTGAGTCAGCGCACCTACCTCACCGAGACCTTGGAGTGGGCCCAGTGTCTGGCCCAGACCCTGCCACTGAAGGGGCGGGATGCCTTCGGACAGGAACTTGCCACCTGGGTGGACCGGGTCGCGGACAAGGTGAGGGTCTACCTTGGCCTCTGCCCCCTGAGGCCGCTGGCGGCGGTCACCGTCCAGGGGCTGGCGGAGACCTTCGGCTACACCCGGGACCACTTTTCCAAGAAGGTGAAGGCGGACGCGGGCTTCCTCCCCTCCGAGCTGATCCAGGAGGAGAAGCTGGCCCGCGACCTGCGGATGATCAAGGGCCGCTCCGACGCCACCCACCTCAAGTCCATTGCCCAGAGTCTGGGTTTCCAGGATTTCCCCCTGCTTCCGGGAACTGGTGAAGGAGCGGCTCGGCAGTCCGCCCTCCCAGCTGTGAGGGGCCTTCGCAGCTGGGAGGCGCCTTCCAGGGGTGATATCTACGAACATCTGTTGGAAAATTTGGCGCATCTCCACATGTCTGTGTTCCCTCGGCGGAGGTTGGACTCAGAGAAAGAATGAAATTTCGTTTTTTTTTTTTCTTGACGAGGCGCGGCTCATGACGGAATTTGAAATGGAAGATCTTCAATCATAAATATGTAAAATCAACTTTTTACCCATCGGAGGAAATGTGTCCTTGAATAAAATCCTGCGTTCAACGTTGCTGGTGTTTGCAATGTTCTCATTCGGATCCAACGGTTCTGCAAACGGGCCGGGTACGGACGACTGGTGTCGCGCGTTCTATTGTGGCTACTCAGGTTTCACCTTTCAGCGTGATCCCCAAACCGGAGTTTGGTTCTTGTACAATCCCCATCTAGGTGTTCAAAAAGTTGATAATTACGATATGGGTTATGCTCTTTGCGCTGGCATGGGAACGCCTGAATGCATTCCCACGGCATTCTGAGTCCAATGGCTAGATGGCTTCTCGTCTGGGCGTTCGTCGTGGTTTCGATGGGCGCCCAAGCCCAGGTGAGTACCATTTTGCGGCAACGGCAACCCGCGCTTATATGGGTTAATAATGGCACGGTGCGGCTTAATGCGGATTCGGATGCCGTGGTGTTGCGCGCTGAAAAAAATAAACCAACAGAAAAAATACTCAATGGCTCCGATCTTGAGCTTGAAGTCGTTTTTGATTTTTTTGAAGGCCGTGCAATCGCATCACGAAACAGCAAAACAGGCGATGTGCTAGAGATTGTGCACATCGGACCCAAGGCCAAAGAGGTCGATGCGCGCTGGAAGGTGGATCTCAAGAGCAACAAGAATCTCCCCGCCCTCCTGCTGCCCCTGGAAAATGGCAAGTATCTGGGGTTTGCGTTCATGCCCTCTTTCATGGAGGGGAAGCAGGGCTACCCTATGGCAATCCTCCGGCCCTCAGGGGAAGATCGTCAGCTCCAGGTCGAATCCTGTTTCACCTTCGACCTTTCCATCCCAGAACCTTACACCCGTCTCAATGCAAGTAATGCCGCTGAGCGGTTGGCGATTTCGGTAGAGCTTAGCCGGGTCCAACCCGTCCGCACACCCAAACATCTTTTTGCCGTGTACGCTAACCCAGGTTATATCACTGTCTTCCGGGCCCGGGATGGGCGTCTGCTTCGGGAAGTCAAGGTATTCCCTTCCATCACCGACAAGGAGCGCTTTTCGCAAAAGACCCTGCCTTGCATCCTCGGCTTTCAGCCTACCCGAGATGGGGACCTCCTCTTCGCCACGCGGGGAGAAGATGCCGTGCGCCACGGGGTGGAGCTTGAGAGGCTTTACCAAGCAAAGTGGAGGGAGCGCGGAGGTATTTCATCATCCGATTTCCAAATGCTTCAGCAATCCTCACTGGAGGCGCGGGAGGCCACCAACAAGGCGCATCCCCAGATCTACTGGTGGCGGCTCAACCCAGAACAGGGCACCCTCCAGGAAGTGGCCGCCCCTAAAAATGCACCGCGATCCCTGGCTGCCTTCAGGACCGAAGAGGATTTCCACTGGATTCTCAACGAAGATGAATCCATTCGGCTCCTGACCTCGCAGCAGGTTGGGAATGCCAGTAGCCTGCGGCAAGCCGAAAAGCGAAGGTTCGAGCCTCAGCCTAAAAATCAGGGCAAGCGATAGGTGCGACAAAATGAGGATTGGCACTCCAATGCCTGACCTTGCCCAACCATCCGATTCGAGCCTTCAGGTGGCCCCTTTCGTCGGGCCAAAGGCAGCGCACGTTGAACCTGGCCTCGACCCTGGACTCCAGGGTGTGGACCCCTGGGTGGGGGCTGGAGCGCTGTTCGGGCAGGCACTCCTGGTGCAGGGTGCCCCGGTCGAGGCGGAAAAGGCCTGCCTCTCCCCCCACCCAAAAGGTGCCCTTCCGGTCCGTGCAGATCGTCCGCAGGTTGGCAGACCGGGCCTGGGCGTTCCAGGTGAGGGGCCACCCAAGGGCGCGGCCCTGGTGCAGGCGGCTCAGACCGTTGTTGGTGGCGATCCAAAGGGTGCCCTCGCGGTCCAAAAGAAGGTCCTGCACTGCGCGGTGGGGCAGGCCCTCGGCCAGGGAGAAGCACTCCAGCCAGCCGCCTCCCTCAAGGAGACCTTGGTGGCGGTGAAGGTTCGGACCCGCCACCGCTCCGATCCAGCGGGCTGGGACCAGGCGGAAGAGGCCTCGGTCCCGGGTTCCGATCCACAGTCCGCCCTCGGGCCCCGTCGTCAGGCAGGTGACGCCCCCCAGGGGCGCATCCCCATGCTGGACCTGGACCCAGCGCTCGCCTTCCAGCTTGAACAGGCCTTGGTTCGTGCCCACCCAGAGCGCCCCCAGGACGCGCGTGGTGGCCACCGGGACCTGGCCCGGGGGCAGGGAAGGCAGGGGGGGGACACTCCAGCGCCCGCCCATGAAGGTCCGCAGGCCTTCAGATGTGCAGACCCAGAGTTGGCCGGAGGCCTCGAAGCGGAGGGAGGGGGCCGTGGCATACGAGGTCTGGGCCGCCATGGGGAAGGCCCGAAAGCCGGAGCCTTGCCAGCCCGCGAGTCCCCCGGTGGTCCACACCCACAGCCCCAGGTCGGGGCCGAGCCTTAGGTCCAGGATGGACCGCGAGGGCAGGCCTTCCCCCTCGGTGAAGCACCGGAAGGTGCCCTGGTGGAGATGGAGGAGTCCTTGGTCGGTGCCCACCCACAGGTCCTGGCGGTCCCCTGCGCACATGGCCGTGATGAAGGGCGGCTCGGGGGCCCCGGGGCTCACGGGCAGCGGGAAGGGGCGCAACTGACGCCCGTCGAAGCGCAGGAGGGCCGTTTCGGTTCCGATCCAAAGGCATCCATCCGTGGTCTGCACCACCCGCCGAATGCGCTGGAGGGCCATGGACCGCTCGGGGCCCAGGATGCGATGCACCATCTGGCCCAGGGTCGGCACGATCCGCACCCCGTCCTGGGATCCGCCCTGCCCGTGGCGGCCCGCCAGGGCGAGGCCGGTCAGGCAGAACAGGGGCAGGCAGGGGCGAAGCTTCAGGGGAACCTCCTTGGCGCGGCGGCGTGCGCGGGGTCAAAGGAAGGGACGGCATTCCACGTGGGGGGTGGCTTCCCTTTCATGGCAGAGCGGGGTCTGCGGATCAAGGTCCCGGAGGGCCCTTGCCCAGGCGCCCACAACCCTGGCTCCCGCGGGGTCCGCCCGAGGGTGGCCAGGGCCAGGAAAAAAGTGCGAAGACAGAATTTTCATGGGTCTCGCCGCGTGCATTCAGCGCCCAGGCTCCTCGGACCTTCTCAGGATGCACAGGGCGAGGGCCGTGGCCAAGAGCACCAGGGCCTGGGTGCCGAACACCCAGCGGACGCCTTGGAAGCCAAGGGCCTGGGCCACCTCTCCCGCCACCAGGTTGCCCAGGGGGGTGAGCCCCAGGATGGCCATGAAGTAGAGCCCGTTGATGCGTCCCCGAAGCTCGGGCGGGGCCTGGCGCTGGATGACGGCGCTCAGCAGGCTGGAAAAGGTGGCTTGGCCAAGCCCCATGGCGAAGAGCACCGGCGGAACCACCCAGGGATACGGGGCGAGGGCCAGGAGGAGGAGACCCAGGCCATAGCCCCCGAAGGCAGCCAGAAGGCGTCCCCACACATCCTGACCCTTGTCCCGGCTCACCACCAAGGCCCCCAGGAGCGCGCCGGTGCCGAAGGCGGCCATCAGGCTCGCGGTGCCACCGGCCTTCAGGTGCAGGTAGCGGGTGGCGTACACCGCCAGGAAGCTGTGGTAGGACCAGGCGAAGAACCCCGTGACGATGGACACGACCAGGGCGCGGCGCAGTTCGGGGCGCACGCGGCAGGCCTCCAGGACCCGCCGGTACGAAGCGGATTCGGCCGCTTGAGGGTGAACGACGGGCCGAGGCAGCCGGAGGGCCACCAGGATCACCCCCAGGAAGGAGAGGGCATTCAACATAAAATTTCCCGCGACCCCCACCAGGGCCATGGTGAGGGCCGCCAGGCTGGGGCCCAGGATCCGGCTGAGGTTGAACTGGGCGGACATGTAGCCCGATCCTGCGGCCAACTGCTCCGGGGGCAGCATGTCCCCCATGAGACTGTGCAGGGTGGGACCCGACAGGGCCAGGCCCGCCCCGGTGGCCAGGGCGAAGGACACCAGGAGGGGCAGGGTGAGGCCACCCGGGGTGCGGGCCAGCAGCCCCAGGGCGAGGGCCAGGAGGGCCAGCCAGGCCTGGCTCAGGGCCAGGAGCCGCCGGCGGTCGAAGTGATCCCCCAGGGCCCCGGTGAGGGGGGTGAGCACCAGCATGGAGAGGCCGGTGGCGAACCCCATGCGCCCCGCCCAGAGCGGCGCCTCGGCCCCCGCCAGGACCACCACCACCCACTGCTCGGAGAACCCCTGCATCCAACTTCCGATGTTGGACACCAGGGAGGTCAGGACCATGGGGCCAAAGAAGGCCGTGGCGAAGGGGGAAGGGGGGTGGGTGGATCCCGGCCCCCCCGGATTCTGGGGTGAGGTCGTGGTGGGGGATTCAGGGGCGGGTGGCATGGCAAGGGAAGACCAGCCTGGAGTATGGGACGGATCCAGGGGTACGCCGAATCGGGCGGGCGGGGATTGGAGGGTTTGTCCTGCCGTAGCAGTTCAGGTCCAACCGCCAACTTACCGGCCGAAAGTAAACATCGCTGTTTATCGCCGTTCATCGCTGGCCAAGTCGTTTTCCTGTGGTGCCCAATCTGGGCCGATCTTCAGGAGAGATGGCAGTCCAATGGAGAGCCAAAAGCGATTGCCAGCGAGAACGGCTGCGTCCTGTTTTGGCAGGTTCAACGTCGAGCACCTCGGGGACACGCAGGGTTGGGCACCTGCCCGCGGAAGCCCGGGGGCGGGCAGAGCTGCTGCCCGACCGGGAGGCCTTGACTCACGGCTGCATCGAGTGGCTCGAGGCGGCGGCAGCCCCCTTTGGCCGGTTCAGGCTAGGGTCCCCCAAGACCAGGTCCTTCCGCCCCACCAGGGCCCGCGCCATTCTCTGGACCAGTCTGCCCGGCTGCGCGGAGGACATTGAGTCCTCCGCTACGCCACCCGGGATCCAGCGGCTATTTGCCATGTTGGATTTCCCTGACTCGGGCCTACGGCCCTCGCCCCTTCGGGGCCGCCATCGGCTGCGCCGATACGGTACGATCCTCCCTGCGCTTCGCTGCGGTCGGATGGTGAGAGATCACGAGCCGCTGGATCTGGTTCGGACCCACCGCCGGGTCCCGGCTGCGCGGAGGACATTGAGTCCTCCGCTTCGCCACCCGGATCCAGCGGCTATTTGCCCTGTTGGATCTCCTTAGACGTGCGCTGGATCTGGTTCGGACCAACCGCCGGGTCCCGGCTGCGCGGAGGACATTGAGTCCTCCGCTTCGCCACCCGGA
>CAZPUI010000302.1:0-6604 GCA_964589695.1 uncultured Solibacteraceae bacterium
GGTGGGCCTCCCAGATCAGCCACACAGGCTCGCCGGGCGCGATGGTCCAGAGCAGGGACTGGAAGTTGCCGATCTGGACCTTCCCGGAGCCCGAAACCGTTCCCAGGACATCCACGGTGGCCCGTCGACTCAGTCCACTGGCCACGTGGCGGGCCGTGACCTCCACCCATCCAGCGGCGTTGACAGGTGCAGTGTAGGTACCGTCGGGTTGAATGGTGCCTTGGGTGGCGGACCACTGGAGGGTCTTGTCCGGCACGCCGCCCACCAGGGCCTTGAACTGGACCTTACCCCCTGGCCCCATGGTGGGGTCCAAGGGATCAAGGTACAGGGCCGCCTCACCCATCCGCCGGGTGCCCGTGAAGGAGAGGGTCCCCGCCGTGCCCTGCAGGGTCCGACCGTCTCCGGCGAACTGAAGGCTGAGCGGACCGATCTCCACACCCTGGCCTGTGAGGAGGAGGCCGGCCAACTGGCCCTGGACCCGCTTGGTTTCTTCCGTTCCCCACCACCCCAGGACGAGGCCAGGATCCACGGTGTCCAGGAAGAGGGTGAGCCTTCCCCCCAGCGCTCCATCCGTCAGGTCCCAGATGCCCGAAAGGTCGGGGTTGTCGGTGACGGACAGGGGCACGTCGGTCTTCACATTCGGGTCCGCCAAGGCGGCGACCCGCAGGTGGTAGAGCCCCGCCTGGGCCGGGGCGGAATAGACGCCTGTGGCATCCACCACCCCCCCGGAGGGTTCCACCACGGTCCAGGTGACGCCGGGGGTGGGGGTGCCATAGACCGAAGCCGTAAAGGCCTGGGTCGCATAGGGCTTCACGGTGGCTGGGTTGGGTTCCACCACCACCACGAGCCCCTCCTCCACCACCACGGTGGCGGAGGCCGCCACGGCGGGGTCATCCACGCTGGTGGCGGTCACGGTGTAGGTCCCCGTGGCGGGGGCTGAGAAAACGCCCGTCTGGCTCAGGGTGCCGCCGGTGGCGGACCAGACCACCCGCTGGGAGGGAGCCTGAAGGGACAGGGCAAAGGTCTGGGGCTGGTCCTTCTTGAGGCGGGCGGAAGCAGGGGCGATGGACAACGTGACCTGGGGCTTCACCACATTGAGCTGGATGGTGCAGATGACCCGGTCATCGTCCTGGCTGGTGGCCGTCAGGGTGTAGGTTCCCGGGGTGGTGGGGGCCTGACAGGTGACCACCTGGTTCAGGAGGTAGCTGGGCTCTCCCCACTGGGAATTGCTCACCATGGGACTTCGGCTGGTGGTGAGCACCGAGCCTCCGGGGAGCTGCCAGTCCACCGCCAGGCGCAGTCGGTAGGTCGCCAGGATGTAGCTTTCGTCCAGGAACTTGTTGGGCCGAAGGGTAAGCCCGACCTGGGTGCTGAAGGTGCTGCCCGCGAACACGGTCAGGGGGCTGGGGACGCTGGTGAAGTAGAAGGCGCCGTGGGTGCCGTTGAACACCTTGCTGGACCACCGGGGCTCACCATCTGTGGGGCGCAGGTTCTGGGCCCAGAGGGTGAGGGTGCCGGGCAGGTCCGTGCGGGTCATGGTGCCCGTGGGGGAGGGGAGCAGCTCGGAGCCCAGGTGGGCGCGGTCGGCGTTGAAGGTGGTCCAGGACAGTTGGTAGGGGCGCCCCTCCACGACGAATTTCGGTTCGGTGTGCAGGTCCAACGCGCAGGGGCTGTCCATGACCCGGAGGAGGGCCTCCGCCTGGAGGTTGGGGGTGGCCTGCTGCAGGATCCGCACACGGTAGGTACCCGGGGTCGTGGGGGCGGTGAGGCCGAGGCCGCCCGAGGCGGGGAAGGTCCCCAGGTCCACGGTGGTGGGGGTGGGGCTTTCCAAGGGGCCCGAGAGGCTGAGGACCACAGGGCCCACGGTATCGTTCCAGGGCTTGGCGGGAACGGCGGCGGTGCCCTCCACCTGGAAGGACACGGAGGTGCCGGGGAACACGGCGGCCAGATTGGGATTCAGGACGATGACCTGGTCCGTGTCCTGGAGGACCGTGACGGTCACCGCCTTGGTGTGCCCATTCCAGGCGGCCGTCAGGGTGTAGGTGCCCGCCACGTTGGGCGCGGCCCAGCGGTAGATGCCATCCGCGGGAAGATTGTAATTTTCGATCGTGCCCGCGCTGGCGGTCCAGGTGATCTCCCCCTGGCCGCCATTGGCATAGGCGCGGACGAGTACGAGGGTCCCTTTGGGCACGGCGACCGCTTGAGGGGTCACCACCAGGGCCGTGGCCACGTCCACGGGGAAGGCGCAGGAACGCATCGGATCCGCCACGCTCGTGGCCACCACATGGTAGGTGCCCGGTTGGGCAGGGCCCGTGTAGAGCCCTTCGGGGGTGACCGTGCCCCCGGCGGTGCCCTCCTGCACGGACCAGGTCACCCGCGGGTCGGGGTGCTGGTAGACCTTGGCATGGAGCTGCACCGTGCCGCCCGTGGGCACCACCACGGCGTTGGTCTTGGCCTCGGATTTGGGGGCAAAGGGCCCCAGGGGCTGGGTACTCTGAATGACCTCGATGGCCGGGAACACATCCACCTGGGCATAGCTCCGCTGCCCGTTGGCGGCGGTGGCCGTGATCCAGTAACGCCCCGGCACGGTGGCGGAGAAGAGGCCTTCGGCACTGATCTGTCCGCCGCTGGAGGTCCACGTCACCCCGGAGGTCGAGCCCTTGGTGATCCGGTAGGCCACGCTCAGGCCGACGTTGGTGGTGGTGCGGACGGGGGTGGCCAGGAAGGCGGGATTGGGATCAAAGACGGCCAGGGGCGAGCCCGAGAGGAGCACCCGGCCATCGGCCAGGGCATGGGCCCTGGGGATGCCCGAGAAGGAGGTGTTCGAGGGCTCAATGCCCTGGGCGGAGGTGCTCGTCTCCAGGATCCCCGTGGCAGGATCGAAGACGGAGGCGGGGTCCGAGGGATAGCCCACCAGGACTTTGCCATTGGCCAGGACCACCATGGTGTCGATCACCTGGGAACCCACGCCCAGGGGCGTCAGGGCCAGGGTGCGGGGATCCAGGCGCTGGAAGGTCTCGCCCGCCAGGAGCACGGTGCCCTCGGGCAGTTCCACGGCGCTCATGGGGTGGGCACCGGGAATGACCTGGAAGGTGCCCGAGGCCAGATCCAGGAGGGAGGCTTCCCGGGCGTAGTCACCGCCATAGAGCAGGACCTTGCCGCTGGAAAGGAAGAGGCTGCGGTGGGCGAGCTCGGCCGAAGGCATGGGGCTCAGACTGGTGGATTGATACTGGACCCCCTCGAAGAGCTTGGCGTCCGGGGTTGCTGGGACGGTATCAATGGGTCCATTCCAGGTGCCCGAGAAATGCCTGCCCCCGGTGATCAGGACCTGGCCTGTGGGCAGGGCCAGGGCACTGTGCAGCCAGCGGGTGTCCGCGGCGGAACCCACCTGGGCAAACGCTTGGGCAAGGCGGGGATCGAAGGCCAGGTCCCCAAGCATTTGCACCAAGCTGCTGTTTACACGGAAGTAGCCCCCGTAGTGGCGCACCGTATCGTCGGGGAGAATGGCCAGGGCACCGTCGTACAGGGTTCTGCTGTCCAGCATCGCCAGGTTCTGGACGGTGGAGGTGAGGGGATCGAAGCGCTGAACAGGACCCGGGGTGGATGCGCTGGGGTTCACGGACAGGAAGCCCCCATCCCGGGTGGGAAGCCAAGTGCCCGAGTCCAGGGAAACCCCCTCCAGCACATTGAACTGGCCCGTACCTCGGAAGCTGATGGACAGGGACTGGGTGGCCGTGCGGCCGAAGGCCCCTGTGACCGTCAGCACCAGGCTGGTGCTGCTGGTGGGGGTGAGGGTGAGGGGCACCCCGCTGGTGATGGGCAGGCCCCCGGGATCGATACGACCGGTGCCCTTGGAGAAGAGGGCCGTGAGCTGAAGGGACTCGCCGGGGGCAAGGACCGTGCGGTCCGCGGTGAAGCCCTGGATGGCAGGTTTGTTGTCCACTTCCACGCCGCAGCTTTGCTCCTCCGTGGCGCCGCGGTCATCGGTCACCACCAGGCGCAGGACCCCATCGTCCTGGAGGGTGACCGGCTTGGGCTCGCCCGAAACCACGGGCCCCAGGTCCAGGGTCCTGCCTTCGGTGTCCAGGAACAGACGGCCCGTGCCATTGAAGAATTCGAAGGTGGCCTGGGCCGTTCCACCCGTGGGAATCAGGCTGGGGGAGACGGAGAACGCCATGATACGGGGCCGAATGACCAATAGCCGAAGGACACGATTGACATGGTAGCCCTGGGCGGACCACGCATAGAGGTCCACTTGACCGTCGTGGAAGAGGTTCATCATCCCCTGGCCTTCCACCGGCTTGGCCACCCCATTGAGCTCCAAGGCGTTGGCTCCGATTACCTTCCACTGGACGTCCACCAGATCTCCGAAGCGAATCACCCTGGGTTCTGCGGTGAAGCGTTCCACCCTGGGACGATGGGCATTGACCAGGTAAACCCAGAATTCGGCGCTGAGGGTCGGGTTGGCCTTGCTCGTGGCCGTGATGTAGAGGCCGGTGTAGAGGCCAGAATCGGGGGGAAGGGAGGCGGGGGCGGTGAACAGGCCATTCGGGGTGATGGTGCCCAGAGCCACGCTCCAGTCCACCGGAACCTCGGTGCCATCATGCTTCCGGGCGAACAGCTGGTAGGTTTCGTTCAGATAGACCTCGTTCCAACCGGCCTGCGGATAGCCCTCCCTTAGGATCTCGAATCGTTCGGCCTCCGACGGGAGGTCCACATAGACCGTGGCTTCGGTTCGGCCATCCTCCACCCAGTCGAACTCGCGGCTTTGGACCGAGAAACTGGTGGAATTGTTTGCCATGGTGCAGACCACACGATCCGGCGTCGCACCGGACAGCGTGCTGCCCCCAGACCAGGACACACCGGCGATGGATCCCGCGACCGAAGCATGGAAAACCTGCTTGGCACCGGGCTGGAGGACGGCATGGCGGGGACTGACAAACACTTTGCCAAATTCCGACATGCCAACCACTTCGATCGTCACCGTGGCCGTTTTGGTGCCATTGGCCACGGAGGTGGCGGTAAGGGTGGCCCGGGTGGGGGTCGCGGGAGCGGTGTAGGTGCCATCGGGCGCCACGGTGCCACCCCCCTGCACGCTCCAGTTCACGGCCTGATTGGCTTCTCCCAGGACCAGGGCCTTGAATTTGCGGTTCGATCCGGTGATCAGGGCGGCGTAGCCCGGCGACACATCCACCGTGGTGCCCGCGGGGTAGACCTGGAGGGTGGCGGTGGCCTTCTTGTCCGTGAACTCCTTGCTGGTGGCCGTCAGGGTGTAGGTTCCAGGGGTGCTGGGGGCCGTCACCGTGCAGGTGGTGGTGGTGTAGGTGTAGGAGACACCCGTGATCCTCCAGGTCACCCCCTGGGACGAGCCCTGGACGCTGGCGGTGTAGGTCTGCTTGCCCCCCGGCACCAGGGCCGCTGTGGTGGGGCTGAGGGTGACCTTGCCGAGGTTGGCGGGATCCCAGATGGTGAGGGTGGCCGTGGCCTTCTTGGTGGGATCCGCCACGCTGGTGGCGGTGAGGGTGTCCGTGCCTTCCTGGGCGGGGGCCGTGTAGACCCCGCCGCTCACCTGGCCTAGGGTGGCCGCCCAGGTGACCTCCTTGTTGACCGAGCCGGTCACCGTGGCCACGAAGGTCGTGGTGCTGCCCTGGTTCACATTGGCCGTGGTCTTGTTGAGGGATACGGCCACACTCGGAACGGTGACCGTGGCGGTGGCGGTCTTGGTGGTGTCCTCCACGCTCCGGGCGGTGAGGGTCAGGGTTCCGGCGCCCTGGGGCGCGGTGAAGAGGCCCGTTCCGTCGACGCTGCCCCCGGTACTGGTCCAGGTCACGGCTGAATTGCTGGCGTTCGTGACCGTGGCGGTGAAGGCCTTGGTTCCCCCCTGGTCCACGGTGGCAGTGGTGGGGGCGACGGAAATCGAGACGGGTGGGGCAATGGTAATCGTGGCCGTGGCGCTCTTGGTGGTGTCCGCGGTGCTGGTGGCCTTGATGACCGTCGTACCCGCGGTGGTGGGGGCGGTAAAGACCCCGGAGGTCGACAACGTGCCATTACCCGAGACCTTGGACCACGTCACGGTGGTGGTGGTGGTGCCCGTCACCGTGGCCTTGAAGGTCACAGTGCCACTGGGGGCCACCCGGGCGGTGGTCTTGTCCAGGGTGACGGCCACCGGGGGGACGGTCACCGTGGACGTGGCGGAAAGGCTCGTGCTTCCCTGGGAGACGGCCTTCACGGTGTAAGTACCCGCCGCCGAGGGGGCGGTGTACACCCCAGCGGTGGTGATGGTGCCGCCCCCCGTGGACGGGATGACGCTCCAGGTCACGGCGGTGTTCGAGAGCCCAGTCACCGTGGCGGTGAAGGTCTGGGTGGCCTTCTGGTTGACGTTCACTGCCACAGGTGAAACGGAAATGGTCTTGGGGGGGACCGTGACCGTCGCCTCGGCGAACTTGCTGGAATTCGCCGTGCTGGTGGCTCGTACCGTGTAGGTTCCGGATGTGGCCGGGGCGGTGTACACGCCCGCCGTGGTGAGGGTGCCCCCGCCCGTGGAGGGGATCACGCTCCAGGTCACGGTGGTGGTGGAAGTTCCGGTCACCGTCGCCGTGAAGGT
>CAZPUI010000303.1:0-6579 GCA_964589695.1 uncultured Solibacteraceae bacterium
ACTGTCGCTCCACCACCATCTGGGTGGCAATGCCCGCATGGTCCACCCCGGGCACCCACAGGGCATCGAAGCCCTGGGCCCGCTTGAAGCGGGTGAGGATATCGTGGAGGGTGAACACCAGGGCGTGGCCCATGTGGAGATTGCCCGTGATGTTGGGGGGCGGGATCACGATGGACCAGGGCTTCTTGGCGCTCTTGGGCTGGGCCTCGAAGACCTTGGCCTCCTCCCAGGTGGCGTACCACCGCGTCTGGGCGGTCACGAAATCAAAGGCCTTGTCCATGTCTCGCATTGACGACTCCATGTGCGTTGCGTTCCCTTCGAAACCGCCCTGATCGGCGGCACTCATCCTGCACTCCCACCCCTCAGCCGGGCAGAACCCGGCTAGCGTACCGCGACCCGGAGCCTGGTTTCAGGCCCCGTGCAGGGATGATGGCCGCGCAGGTACCGCATGGCCCCAGACTATCATTCCCAGGGCGCAATGCCTGAGTGGACTCGGTTACGTATTACGTGTGGCCCAGCACCTCATCCAGGAATCAGCTTCACGCTGCTGCGCAAAACCACCTGAGCTACCCTTCGATGGCCATCCCCAGGACCTCCAGCAGCCGTCGGTCCTGGCATTCCCCTGGATTGGGGGTGGTGAGCAGCTTTTCGCCGGTGAAGATGGAGTTGGCCCCCGCCAGGAAGGCCAGGGCCTGCATCTCGTCGCTCATGGCCGTTCGGCCTGCGCTGAGCCGGATCCGGCTGGCGGGGAAGAGGATCCGCGCCGTGGCGATCATCCGGATGAACTCCAAGGGCGGGACGGGGGGAAGGTCCGCCAGGGGCGTCCCGGCCACGGGCACCAGATGGTTGATGGGAATGCTCTCCGGAGGAGGCTCCATTTCCGTCAACTCATGAAGGAAGTGGATGCGGTGGTCGATGGTCTCCCCCATGCCCACGATGCCGCCACAGCACACTTCCAGACCGGCCTTGCGAACGGCATCGATGGTCTGGAGGCGATCATCGAATTTCCGGGTGGAGATGATGGTTTCGTAGAAGTCCCGACTGCTGTCGATGTTGTGGTTGTAGACCTTGCAGCCGGCCTGCTTGAGCCGCAGGGCCTGGTCCACGTTCAGCATGCCCAGGGTGACGCAGACTTCCATGCCCAGGGCCGACACCCCCCGCACCATGTCCAGCACGGCTTCAAAGTCGGCGGTGTCCCGCACCTCCCTCCAACTGGCCCCCATGCAGTAGCGGGTGGAGCCGTTGGCTCGGGCGGCCTGGGCCCCCGCCAACACGGAGTCCACGGCCTTGAGGGGCTCCACCTTGAGGCCGGTCTTGTACCTCGCACTCTGCGGGCAGTAGGCGCAATCCTCGGGGCAGGCGCCGGTCTTGATGGAATCCAGGGTGCAGAACTGGATCCGGGTGGGGTTCCAGTGGATTCGATGGGCTTCCATGGCCCGGTGCATCAGTTCAGGGAAGGGCAGGTCGTGGAGGGCGCGGATCTCGGCGGGGGTGGGCATGGTACTCCAAAGAACGGTCGGGCCGGACCCTTCATCTTGCCTGAGGCCGGGCCCCTTGGGCAGCTTTCATCCTTCGATGCCCGGGCGACGAAGAGCCTGTTTGATACACTGCCACCCTTGCCGAGGTCGCCATGCCCCACCTGCGTCTCGCCGGTCTGATCACAGCCGGCACCACCCTGCTCCTGGCCCAGGAAGCCCCCTCCCCCACCCTCAAATGGAGGGGCGCCCTCTGGGGATCCTATGCCGCCTCCCCGAGCCAAACCGCTGGCGACAGCCTCTTCCTCCGCCCTGTGGAGGGGGGTAACCACCAGATCACCCTGGATGGCCTTCAGCTGGGGGCTGACCTGAGCCTCAGCGGGGGATGGTCCTTTCGCACCACGGTGCTGGGGGGACGTCTCGGCAAGCTCATGAACGAAGGCAATGGAGATTCGGGGTCCCTGGCCCTGCCCGAAGCCCACCTGGTCTGGACAGGGGAAAAGGACATCCTGCGCATCGGACGCATGAACACCTTCCTGGGCATGGAATACACGGACGGCACCCAGAACCTGACGGCCAGCCGCGGGCTGTTGTTCAACTTCGCCGTACCCTTCATGCAGGTGGGGTTGAACTGGCACCACAGCTTCAGCGCCACCTGGAGCTCCGACCTCTGGGTCTTCAATGGCGAGGATCGCGTCCAGGACAACAATCGGTCGAAGACCCTGGGCATTGGGCTGAACTACAACCACGGGGGGGCCGCCGATAAGTTCGCCAGCCTGGGCCTTTATCGGGGGGCCGAACAGGCCTCCGTCGGCGCAGACGCGTCGCCCGGTGCGGAAGGAAGGCACAGGGATCGGGCCTTCTTCAACGGCCAATGGGCGTGGGGCACCCTCACCCTGCAATGGGAGGTGGAGTACGCCCGGGAGCCCTTCCCCGCCGAGGTCATGGGAGGCCGTCCCGAAGACCCTGAGGTGGTGTCCGAATGGGGAGGATTCGGGCTCATCGCCAAGGTCCAACTCTCCAAGCGCTGGGCCGCCTTTGGTCGGGTGGAGCATTTCGAAGACACCACGGGACTCCGCCTGAGCTTCGATCCCTCCATCGCGGGCCTCCTTCAGGAGGGCCGCAAGGGGGGCCGAGGCCTGGACCTTCGGGCCCAGAGCCTGGCCCTGGGCCTGGAAAGGAGCTGGGACCGGTGCTTCAGCCGGGTGGAGCTCCGCCTGGACCGGCTGAACCGGGTGCTTGCGCACGTGGGATCCCTCCAGCAGTCCGGGTCGTTCACATGGAGTTTCGGCGCAAGTTTCTAGGAGGACCCTGACTCAGGAAAGCGCGTTGGATGCCGATGAGTTGCCGGTAACCTGAAGATGTCATGTCCCAGGCCTTCCGAATCCCTTCGATCCTTCTTCTCTGCCTGGGGCTTTCGCCCCTGGGTGCCTGGACGCCGCGGTTTCACGAGGCCCAGACCCGCATGGCCCTGAGCCGGATTCCCACCCGCATGGCCACGGAACTGCGGAAGCACTCCGAGGCCCTCCTTGAAGGGGCTCGGGGCATGCCCCGGGATCAGATCCCCACGGTGGAGGAATTGGACGCCCAGTACCAGAAGGTGCTCCAACTCTCGGAGGAGCGACGCGCCTTCAGCACCATCGCCCGGGAGCTTGGTGTCCTGGCCCACATGGTGCAGCTCCTGACGGATCCATCCTGTCTCCGCGGCATCACCAGCCTGAGGGTGGAATTCGAATCCTTTGCCGAGCAGAACCTCCGGAACTTGGTGCTGACGGAGGAGCCCTATTGGGCGGTGACGGGTCCCCTGGATCCCTTGCCGCGCATGAAAGGTCTTTTCCAGACCAAGACCGAGCGATTGGCAGCCCTGGACGCGTGCTATGACGAGCGGTACCGCAAGCGCCTCGTGCCCTGGGACGAGCTTTCCGTACCCTTTGCCCTGCTCCAACTGGGCTATTCCCAGGGTGTCCACGCCACTGCAAATCTTTGGATTCTGGTCTACCGTGCCGTTGGGAATTCGTGGTAACACAGCCAAGGTCCAGCTAGGCATCTTTTCACTACAGCGCTATCTTCCTAGTACCCCAGATCAGAAGGGAGCTTCAATGGCCACCTATACGCGTCTCGGAACCTTCATCCTCGCGGGTGAGCTGACGGCGGACCCCTTCGGCAAGGTCCACCGCGGCCTGACGATCACGGGCAGCCGCTTCGATCGCCACAAACTGATCCGCACCTTCTCAGAGGAGCTGCTGGACGCTGGACTGGCTGCCAAGCTGGAGGAGGCCAACAAGGCGGCCAGCACCCTCACGGGCACCCGGGGCTTCGGCACGACCTACCAGGCCCTGACCACCAAGCCCGCCCATATCGCCTGCGACTATGTCGGGGGGCGGAGCCTGGCCCAGCTCATCGAGAAGGCCAAGAAGGAGCAGATCCCCCTGGGCGTAGACCATGCCCTTTCGGTGCTCCAGGGTGTCAGCCAGAGCCTGACGGTCATGCACAGCAAGGGCCTTGTCCATGGGGTGCTCAGTCCCCACAGCGTGTGGGTGAGCGTGGAAGGCTCCACCCAGATCCTGGCTGCCCCTGTGGCCAACATCATCCAGGGGCTCCTTCCCAAGTGCCCCGGCCTGGTCAAGGCCCTGGCCCCCTACCGACCCGCCCCCGGCGTGAGCGCACTCCAGCAGGACTTCTTCGCCCTGGGTGCAATTCTTTACGAACTCATCACCTTCGACCCCGTCCCCGACAAGGCCCACCTGGCCACCGCCATCAACAACGCCACCCTGAAGGCCGCCCAGGAGAACACCGAAGCCCTTTCAGATGAACTCAAGGGCCTACTGCGGCGTCTCCTCCTGGTGGACGCGCCCTTCGAATCCGCCCAGGCCTTCAACACCGAGCTGGACCGCGTCCTCTACGACGGCGACTACAGCCCCACCACCTTCAACATGGCCTTCTTCATGCACACCCTCTTCCGGGAGGAGAACGAGCAGGACACCACCGCCATGAAGGCGGACGCCGCTGCCGACTTCACCCCCCTGGCCGCCGCCGAAGGCGGGGGGCGTGCCATCGAGGGCAGGGACACCCAGAAATACGTCCGTTGGGCCTTCGTCTACGGGGGATTCCTGGCGGTGATCCTGGGCTTCCTGGGCTACAGCAACTGGCAGAAGAACAAGGAAAATGCGCGGCTGGAAGAGCAGCTCAAGGCCAAGATGGCCGAGTTCGAAGAGATCAAGACGAACCTGAACAAGCTCAATCTGGAAAAGGCCCAAATTGCACAAACCAGGTCCACCCTTGAATACCAGTCCAAGTTTGGCAAGACCGAGAAGGATCGGCAGGAGGCAACCAAACAGCTCGCAGAACTCAACAAAAAGGCTGAGAGCGTAGACAAGTCCATCGCAGAAACCACCAAAAAAGCCGAGATCGTCCAGCAGAATATTGTTGCTGTCAAGCCCGTCAATCCCACCAACGAAACCCCCAAACCCGCAGAGCCCAAGCCCACTCCGCAGCCTGTGGCCCCCACCACACCTCCTTCCACAACCAATCCGCCCCCCGCGGCAACCCCGGCCACCCCACCCCCCACGCCCACGCCCACGGCTACGGTCAACCCGACACCTGCGGTGGTGAACAACCCCCAACCCCAAGCCGCTCCTACGACCGCGGGACCCTCGATACAGACGGACCCTGAGATCCTGAGCCAGAAGCAGCCCACCATGCCCGTCCGGGCCGCCCAGCTGGCCAAGCAGCTCAATCGCAGGAATCAGTCGTTCAATGTGACCGTCAAGGTCTATGTGGACGCCAATGGCAAGGCCCAGAAGGCCGACCTCACCCAGGAAAGCGGGGTGAACTGGGGCTTCGAAGATGCCGCCCGGGAAGCCGCCCTCGCCAGCACCTACCGGCCAGCCACCAAGGATGGCAAACCCGTGGGGGGCTGGATCAGCATCCCGTTCAGGTTCAAGACCTGAGGATCCCCTAGATCCCATGCGGGCCGCCCCAGGGCGGCCCGTTTTCTTGGATCAGGGGTGAGATCAGATGAGGGTCTCGGCCTCCTTCCGAGCCAGCGAATCCACCCGTTCGTTCTCAGCATGCCCTGCATGGCCCCGCACCCATTCGGCCACCACCCTGTGACGCTTCAGCTGGGCGTCCAGGCGCTGCCAGAGTTCCACATTGAGCACCGGGCTCCCATCGGCCTTTCGCCAGCCCTTGCGCTTCCAGCCTTCGATCCAGCCTCCGACCCCCTTCACCACGTACTGGCTGTCGCTTACGAGGCGCACCTCACAGGGCTTTGTCAGGGCCTCCAGCCCGCTGATGGCCGCCATGAGCTCCATGCGGTTGTTGGTGGTGTCGGCCTCGGCCCCACTGCCCTCCTTCTCCTTCACCCCGGAGACCGTTTTCACCCGCAGGAGGTAGGCCCAACCACCAGGCCCGGGGTTGCCCAGGCAGGCGCCATCACAGAAAAGGTCGATTTTCAGTTGCAGTCCCATGTCAGTCCTTGGGTCCCCAGTGCTCGTAGCGGAGCAGGAGCAGCAGCCCCGGCAGGGCGGCCGCCACGCACACCAGGAAATAGTTCCCCCAGCCCAACCGCTCCGCCAGGAATCCCGTGGCACCGGCAAAGACGGTCCGCGGCAGGGCCATGAGGCTGGAAAAGATGGCGTACTGGGTGCCGGTGTAGGTCCGGTTGCAACTGGACATCAGAAGGGCCGCGAACGCACTGCTGCCCATACCGTAGGCCAGGTTCTCCAGCCCATTGGCGGCCACCAGCAGCCCCAGGTTGGCCCCCAGGCGTGAAATGGCCCAGAAGCCCAGGATGCTGCCCGCCTGCAGGAACCCGAAGGCCCAGAGGGCCCTGCGGAGGCTCACCCGGGTGAGGATAAGGCCCCCAAGGAGGCCTCCAAGGATGATGGCGGCCATGGCGGTGGTCTTCTGCACCGTGCCCACCTGGGCCAGGGTGAACCCCGCCCCCCGGAGCAGGAAGGGCATGGTCATGGCCTCCGCCAACCAGTCTCCCAACTTGTAGAGCACCGCAAAGGCGGCCAGTTCCAGGATCCCCGGTCGACGAAGGAGGTCCAGGAAGGGGGCCACCACGGCCTCCGGGAGGGTTCTGGGAGCCCGGGCGCCC
>CAZPUI010000304.1:0-6573 GCA_964589695.1 uncultured Solibacteraceae bacterium
CCTGCGGCGAGAGGCCTGGTACCGCAACCGCAGCCTCTCGGGCCGCCAGAAATTCGGCGATTTCTGGGTGGACTTCGAGAATTTCTGTGGCCAGGGGCCCAGTGGTCCCTTCCAGCTGGGGGTCAAGGAATGCATGATCCTCAAGCTCCTCATGGAGCACCCGGGCCAGGTGGTGAGCCGCACGGACATCCTGGACAAGGTGTGGGGCGAAGAGGCCTACCCCACCACCCGCACCGTGGACAACTTCATCGTCCGCATCCGCCGCTGCATGGAGACCGACGCCCACCATCCCCGGTGGGTCCACACCGTGCGCAGCGTCGGCTACCTGTTCGATCCGGAAGGAAAGACGCGGAAGGAGGACTAGTTTCCGGAATCGCGCTTCCGGAATCGCTGCGCGACTCCGGAAATGGACAGAACCGCCTTGCGGTTCTGCTGGGAGGGGATTGTTCGTGTGTGACCGAGTTATTGGGATATTCCGCAAAACGTCAGCGGGCGAAGCCCCTTTCAAAATCGCGCAGCGATTTTGAACCGGTGAGAGGAGCCATGCCTACCCAACCGCCACTGTCTTTCCGGGATCAGCACAAGAGGCGCCTCAGCTGGATGCCCTGGCTCTATTTCGTGTTGAAGGCGCGGCATCGGGGCTGGGCGGAGGCCTGGCAGGCGGAGGTCCAGGCAGAACTGCTGCGGGTGGAGACGGTGACCCTGGGTTCGGGGTGCTTCATCGCACCCGAAGCGGCCATTTTCGGGGAACCCGGACGGGGGGTGGTCCTGGGGGATCGCTGCAGCGTGGCGGCCCACGCCTTTCTCCATGGCCCCCTTCGGATCGGGAACGGCGTGAGCATCAATGCCCGGGCCTCCCTGGACGGGGGGGCCCGGGGCATTGTCCTTGGGGACGACACCCGCATCGCCACGGGTGCCACCCTCTTCGCCTTCAACCACGGCATGGATCCGGGGCGCACCATTCGGGATCAGCCCGTGGTCTCCAAGGGCATCGTGGTCGGGAGGGATGTGTGGATCGGCGCCAACGCGGGCATCACGGATGGGGTCACGGTGGGGGACCACGCCGTGGTGGGCATGGGGGCCGTGGTCACCCGGGATGTGCCCCCCTGGGCCATCGTGGTGGGGGCCCCCGCCCGGATCATCGGGGACCGGCGAGGAAGTTGTGGCGCCCCCTCCCGCTTAGGCTACCTTGGGACCCATGACGGACCCTGCCCCCAAGCGCATCGTGATCGTGGATGACAGCAAGTACATCCGCACCTTCGTCAATTCGGTCCTGAGCAATGCGGGCTACCAGGTCACGGCAGTGGAGCCTTCCTCCATCTTCGATGTCCTGTCGGCCATCGTGGAAGCCAAGCCGGACCTGGTGATCACCGATTACGAGATGCCCGAGTGCAACGGGGAGTCGCTCCTGCGCCTCATGCGCGAGGACTGGACCTTCCGGGAGGTGCCCGTGATGGTCTTTTCCGCCCATGGGGAGAAGGAACTGGTGGAGCGGCTCAGCGCCTGGGATTTGACGGGCTACCTGCTCAAGCCCATCCGACCCGAGGAGCTGGTACGCAAGGTGGATGAGCAATTGCGCATGATCCACCAACGTCAAGCGCTGCAGCGGAAGCCTACCGCCGATTGACCTTGCCCATGGTGTGGCTGGCCTGGTCCCGACATTTGACGATGAGTTCGTCGATGTTCACGTGGTCGGGCAGGGCCAGGGCCCAGCGGATGCACTCGGCCACATCGGCCCCACCCAGGGCCTCGATCCCCTGGTAGAGGGCCTTGGCCCGGGCCTCGTCCCGGAAGCGCACCAGGGCGAATTCCGTTTCCGCCATGCCCGGATCCACGCTGGTGACGCGGATGGGTTCGCCGCAGAGCTCCAGGCGCAGGGTCTGGGCCAGGGCCTTGATGCCGTGCTTGCTGGCACAGTACACGCCCCCGCCCTCGTAGGCCGCATGGCCTGCGGTGCTGCCGATGAAAAAGATGTGCCCCCAGCCGCTGCGGCGCACCGCGGGGAGGGCGGCGCGTATCGTCTTGACGACGCCCTCCACATTGGTGCGCATCATGGCCTCAAGGTCCTCGTCCGGGATCTCCCACACCTTGTGGAGGCCCGAGGCGAGCCCCGCATTGGCCACCACCACGTGCAGGGCCCCCAGGGCTTCCACACCTGCGGCCACGAAGGCCTCCACGCTGGCGGTGTCCCGAGTGTCCACCCCACCGGCGAAGGCCCGGATGCCATGGGCCTGTTCCAGGGCCTGGGCCAGGGCCTGGACCCGTTCCAAACGCCGGGCCCCCAGGATCAGATGGCAGCCCTCCGCGGCCAGCAGCCGGGCGGTGGCCTCGCCGAATCCGGAAGAAGCTCCAGTGATGAGGACGACGGGATGGTCGGGGCGCATGGTTCCTCCTGCTCGCCCATGGTACATCGCGGAAAGGGTCCAGCTTCGCCCACCATGGATCGTGTGCTACCGCGTGCTCCGTGTTTAACGGCAGGTCGGGTGCGCTTGGAAGCCGCGTTGTGTTGGGTCGAGGCTTTGTGACCACCGGGGCCACGCCGGGATCCACCTTGGGCGCGAAGTCCAGGGCGCCTGTGCCATGATGAAATGCCCCTGTCCGGGGCTTTCTTTTCAAGGTCCCCATGCGCATGAGCCCCCTTCGCTTCCTGACCCTGGCGCCCACCCTGGGCCTGAGCCTGCTCTTCCTGTCCCCCAAGGTCACGGGCATCCTCAGCGCCGTCGTCCTGGTGGGGGTGCTCATCACCCTCCACGAGCTGGGCCACTTCTGCGTGGCGCGCTGGATGAAGGTGCCCGTGGATGTCTTCTCCATCGGCTTCGGCAAGCGCCTGGTGGGCTTCCGCTGGAAGGAGACGGACATGCGCCTTTCCCTCGTGCCCCTGGGGGGCTATGTCCAGCTGGCCGGAGAGCCCGACGAGGCTGGACCCGCCTCCGCCTCTTCCCCCGCCTTCCTGGAGCAGCCCACCTGGAAACGGATCCTCTTCTACACCGGCGGGATCCTGGCCAATTTGGCCACGGCCTGGGTGCTTTGGGTGGTGTTATGCATTGATGACGCCCGAAACGAATATTTCAGCACCACCCCCCTCCCGATTGCGGTCGTGCGAGCTGACATGCCTGCGGAGAAGGCAGGTCTCCGTGCTGGCGACCAGGTGGTTGCATTGGACCACTTGCGTTTCCCAGATAAGACCTTCCAAGACGCAACTCTATATATCCAAACTCGAGCCAACCAAACCGTCACGTTTTCCCTGTATCGCCAAGGACAGGCACTGCAGGTGCCCGTCACCCCAGAGACTATTGGTGGTCTTGGCATGGTAGGTATTGAATTTGGGGAACAACCACTCCGCGTAGAAGCTCGGCAGAGGAGCTGGTCGAACATCCCCACGGGTATTCAATTCGGCACGCGGCTGACCTTGCTCAGGGCCAAACAGATCCTGGTGACCGTTGGACGCCTGGTCACGGGACGTATGAAGGTCACAGAAGTGGGCGGTCTCACCTCCATCGTGGTGCACGGGGGCAAGGCCGCGGAATCAGGCTGGCGGGACTTCCTTAACTTCGCCGCCATCATCTCCCTGAACCTGGCGGTCCTGAATGCCCTCCCCATCCCTGCCCTGGATGGCAGCCATGTGGTCTTCCTGGTGGTGGAGCGCATCCGCGGCAAGGAGATCCCCATGGCCGTGAAGGAGCGTATCCTCACCGCGGGCTTCATCTTCCTGCTGGCCTTCATTGTGCTGATCAATGCCATGGATGTGTGGAAGCTGAAGCGCTGAGGAGCCGCCATGAAGAGCCATCGCAAAGTCCTGGTGATGCACCACCCTGAGCGCATGGGCTTCACCAACGTCACCCGTGAGGTGGAGGCCGCGGTGCGGGAGAGCGGCATCCAGGAGGGTCTCTGCCTGGTGAACGCCATGCACATCACCGCCTCGGTCTTCATCAACGATGACGAATCGGGCCTGCACCAGGACTACGCCCGCTGGCTGGAGCACCTGGCCCCCTTCAACGCCGGTTCGGATCCCCGGGGGGGTGGCTACCTCCACAATCGTTCCGGAGAAGACAACGGGGACGCCCACCACAAGCGGCAGATCATGGGCCGTGAAGTGACGGTCGCCATCACCAAGGGGCGGCTGGATTTCGGGCCCTGGGAGCAGATCTTCTACGGCGAATTCGACGGGCGGCGGGACAAGCGGGTGCTCATCAAGCTCATCGGGGAGTAGCATCGAGTCCGGAAGCCCCTCGGACAGGTGTACTATGCGCCCCGTGCTCTTCATCCCCGGCTACGGCAATTCGGGTCCAGGCCACTGGCAGAGCCTTTGGGAACCCTTGTTCCCCAATTCCCGCAGGGTTCCCATGCCCAACTGGTTCGCACCCCGCCTGGGCCCCTGGGTGGAGGCCCTGGATGTGGCCATCCTCCGCTGCCTGGAGGAGGCGCCCCCCATCTTGGTGGCCCACGACCTGGGCTGCATCGCCGTGGCCCACTGGTCGGACCGGTACGGCCGGAGCATCCACGGGGCCTTGCTGGTGGCCCCCACGGATCCGGAGCGGCCCAATGCCCCGGAGCATGTCAGGGCCTTTGCACCCATCCCCCCCCGGGGCCTGCCCTTTCCCTCCCGGGTGGTGGCCAGCGGCAACGATCCCCAGGTGAGCCTGGCGCGGGCCCAAGGCCTTGCGGACCTGTGGGGCAGCACCTTCACGGACCTGGGCCCCCGGGGCCACCTGAACGGCGCCAGCGGCCATGGGGAGTGGCCCCGGGGCCAGGCCCTGCTGCGGGAATTGTTCTAGCCCCGCAGGTCCCGGATTCGGGTCGAGGGTTCCCGGTAGCGCCGGTACCAGCGGGTAAGACTGGTCAGGCTGGCCAGGGTCAGGGGCCAGCCCGTGAGGCGCGAAAGCAGGTGCTGGAGCAGGAAGAGCAGGCCCACGGTGCCGAGGAACTCCAGGGCCTCCCGCAGGAGGCCGTACATGGGCAGGCGGGCCAGGCCCAGGAGACTTACGAGGAGGATGCCCAGGGCCGCCAGACCGTGGTGCGTCTGGATGCTTTCCCTGGGACAGAGGGCCACGCACCGGTGGCAGCTTTCGCAGCGAATGGTCCAACGGGGCTTGGTCTGCCCCATGCGGATGGCGCCCTCGGGGCAGGTGCGGGCACAGAGTCCGCAGGCATCGCACCGGGCATCGGCAAAGAAGAGCTGGGAGAGGAAGAGGCGTCCCACAAAGAGGTAGAGCAGGGACACGGGCAGAAGGACCAGGCCCAGGACCCCTTCCAGGGCATTGCAGGGGGTCAGCCGCCAGGTGCCCCCTCCCAGGATCCGTGCGGTGAAGCGCCGCACCTTGGGACGGGCCCGGCGGGCCCAGAAGCGCACGTGCCGGGCGTTCATGCCGGGGTGGAGGGAGGTCCAGTTGGAGGGCAGGTCCAGGCCCGTGAAACCCCGCACACCATAGCCCTTGGCCCAGAGGATCAAGGCCACCAGCCAGGCGGCACTACCCGCGAAGCCCGGCAGGGGAAAGAGCAGGTACCAGCCGCCCCCCCGGGTGGCCATCACGGAAGCCCCCATGCCCCGGCCCCGGGGCAGGCGGAACAGCCAGCGGAACACGGACCATGGGGCGGTGAAACCGTGGGTGGGGAAACACAGGGCCATGAAGCTCTCGGGATCCGGTTCGGGGGGTGGCTCCTGGAGGCTCTGCAGGGTGGTGGCCACCCCGCGGAGACGGGCGGCATCGGCCATCCAGGTGGCCGCCCGACGGGAATTCCCGGTACCGCTGGACCAGACGAGGGTCAGGGAGGCTGGTGGGACGTTAGCCACGGTTCACCTCCTGCCTTCAGTCCATCCCCTCGGACTCGCCCACATCCGGATCCACACCCTTCCAGCGGTGTTCCGCGCCCTGGGCGGGGTCCTGCAGCATGGCCTGGAAGCTCCCCAGGCGCTTGGCCCAGGGGGCGCTGTCCAGGGCCCCTTCCGCCAGCCGCGGGAGCCAGGTGGCCGGGGCATCCTCCAGGCAGAGCTGGGTGAGGATCAGGCTCTGCTGGAAGGTCTCCCCGGCGGGGGTGAGGTTGGCCGCCAGTTCCTCCAGGTCCTCCCGCAGGTCAGGATCGGAAGCTTCCTCCACCAGGGCATCCAGGGCCTCCACCACCTTGAAGCGGGCGCTGAGCAGCTTGAGGTGGAGCCGCTCCTGGTCGCGGCTGGGAACCCTTTTGGCCAGGGCATGGGCCGTGTCCTCCAGCAGGGGATGGAGTTTCTTGAACAACAAGCTGAGCACGGTGTCGGCGGCGGTCATGGGACACTCCCCTCCCACAATGCCAGCGGAAACCTTTTCCGTGCCATGCCTGTCCGGCCCATGGCCCCTTGGCCAGGGCATGTCAGGGCAGGGCCTGACCCTGCACAATGAAGACCAAGGAGACCTCCATGCCCCAGTCCGCCCATCCCGTCCAGGCCGAGGGCCTGCCCGCCCCCATCGGCCCCTATTCCCCCGCCCAAGTCTTCGACCGCCTGGTGTTCATCTCCGGCCAGGGGGCCATGGACCCGGCCACGGGCCTCATGGCGGAGGATGTCACCGCAGGCAGACCGCTGCTTGCTGCGCTTTGCAT
>CAZPUI010000305.1:0-6571 GCA_964589695.1 uncultured Solibacteraceae bacterium
TTTGTGCTATTTGCTCTGGTTGTCGAGGCCCTCAGATAGTGTTAACAGGCCCTAGACAATCGTTGATTTCATGCTTCCCAATCCAAGCCCTTTCCCCTCTGCCACCGGGGGCTTTGCCCCGGATGCGAGAGCGGTGAGAGAACCCGACGTAAACAGAAACTTCCGCATGTGGATATCGAGCTCCGGCATGGCACGGCGCAACCATTCCAAAAGCATCGCTGCGTGCTCCATTTCGTCGTTGCGGTTATGCAGCATGACGGCCTTAAGGTCCGCGTCATTCGACACATCTGCACGCTGGTGATAGTAGTCAATGGCTTCCAGTTCTTCCTGCACGCTTGAAAGTGCCCGATGGATGTTGGAAGCCTCGCTTGAAAGGCCCGTTTCAATTAATCCACTGCTCATATAATCTCCTTCACTTTCCGGCAAAATGGCAACTCATCAAAGCGCCTAGACACTTCACTCCATTTGAGGTTTTCCAAAAAGGCGTTGATGTAGTCAGGACGCTTGATGCCAAAATCCACCATGAAGGCGTGCTCCCAGCTATCCAGCACCACGAGAAGATCCTGCTCGATCGGCAACCCAAGGTGGTGTTCGGCCACGAAGTAGGTGTGGAGGCTGCCGTCTCGGCGATTGTGTGTAAGCAGTGCCCAGCCTGGACCGCACAGAGCCGTGGCCTTGAGATCGCTGAGAATCCTCTCCTTGCCGCCCTGGCTGTCAAGAGCCCTCTGGAGCTTGGAGCTGATGGCAGTATCGTGGCCCAGATTCTCGAAGTAGAGCTCATGGAGGAAGGAACCGTTGAATGCCACGGCCTCTCGCCGTTTCAGCTCGCTGTAATCGTTGAAGGAATAATTGGGCTTGGTGTTATTCGCCACAACAAGCTTCTCCTCAATCTCGTTGAGCTTAGCCAGATAGCCTTCATAGAGGGTGATGTGTAGATCTAGTTGGCTATCGCTAACTCCCTTCAAGATTCCACCCCTCAGGTGACCGTAACTTTTGGGCTCATAGGTCATGGAATTCCTCCGGGGATAGGGGTGCGGCAAAAAGTCATTCTTATCTCTTCCCTTGCGGTGGCTCGTCTGCAAAATGTTTGCCGACTGGCATCTCTGACTACTGGATGCAAGATGATTTCAATTAGCACTTTTGACATCTATTTGTTTTGTATTATTGTCATATGCAATGAGCATTCTGATATAATTGTTTATTTTTCGATTTGTAACATCTAACTGGGCGGCTTGGCTCAAACATTCGGATCAATAGGAGTGGTCGTGGCTCGAATCGTATCAACCTGCCATTTTGATGCTAACAACTCATGCGAATTACAGGCCGTCGAAAGCGCCGGCAACTCGCGTTCTGAATTCAGTTCTAATTGGTGAGATGTACCTACTTGGCTGCTCCGGCGGTGGTATTACTGGAATGCTCATGGGCCTTCTTGCTGTGTTCCTGGGCCTTTAAAGTGTGCTCATGCGCAAGCTTGGAATGATCTTTGCCCTTGGCGTGATCCTCAGCCTCGTGATGCACTGCAGCCAGGTGATGGTGCTTGGCGGCTTCTCCGCAATGTTCAGCGGCCTTCAGATGACCAGTCGTCGAGGGATGCTTGATAGCCATGTTTATCTCGTTGATATATTTGTTGGTTTATCTAGACGAGTAGAGCTGATTCAACACTAGGGAGGGGCGCGAGAGCGATGTCTCTCAATCATTACGAGGCCAGAATCCAAGGGAAGCGATCCCTCGTCACGTAGAACCTCGATGTCTTGGAAATGCACGTGCGAACTCTCGATTCCAACTCAGAAGGGGTGGAAAGTCCCGACAGTGCAATTTTCGATCCTGATATTAATTCAAATCATTGCTGCTTTAAAATCCAATTTCGTCAAAGTTCTGAAGCCGGTCCATCACTTTGAAGTGAAATACATTTCAATCTGACGCGACGCTATAGGGCACGGCCCGTCTCGTTCGGGCATCGGCGAGGACTTCCTCACACTGGATGATGGGAATGCGGACCTGCAAACCCCCGCGAGGGGGGCAAATCAGGGTGGATGGCAACAGGGCCACCTTCTGAACACCGAGACAAAGATGACTCAGTTGCTGTTGGGGGAGAGAGAGATCTTCCACACACCGCGGTGGGCGTGGTGAGTGAGTTGATTGCTCCAGGGTGGCCATTTCCGGCGTGGCGTAGATTCGTCCGGGAACCCAGCACACCCAGAAGTCCTTTACAACAATCACTGGCGAGATGCCGCGCCGAGCAGCCACCTGTTCGATTCTGCGGCGGCGCTCGGAGGCTGCCCATACCAAGTCAACGTACAACATCAACTTGGGTTTACTTGGACGGGCTCCTAGGCATTCCGCGCCAGTGAGCCGATCATCCGCTCAGTAAGGCGGCGCTCCACCCTCGGAGGACCCACTGGCAGGATGGGCCGACGCCATTTCCCAAAGGCTATCTCAAGGCGAAAGCGGACTGCGGCCTCGGTGAAGCGAATTCAACAGTGGTTTTGTTGAGCCTTGATCCCTGTCAAGGCATCTTTACCAATTTGGTCGGATATTACGCCTGAGGCCGATTCGGAGGAACCATGAGCGAGCTGATCAACAACCAAGCGATGCGCATCCAGACCCTGAAGGAAGTGATTCTTCACTTGCACCGGGGCGAGGCCCCCGAAGATGTGCGCGGGCAGCTCAAGAACCTCATCGCCGAGGTGGACGCCAGCGAGATCGCGGCCATGGAGCAGCAGTTGATGAGCGACGGCATGTCCTCCGAGGAAGTGCGGTCCATGTGCGACCTGCATGCCGACGTTCTGAAGGAGGTCATGGCGAAACCCTGTCCCTCGATGCCCCTTCCCACCGGCCATCCTGTGCAGCAATTCAAGGCGGAAAACGCCGCCCTCCAGGCCGCCATTAGCACGGCACGACTGCGCGTGCTGAGCCTGGGGTCCCTGGCGGACGCCATCACGCCCACGTCGGAGCGACTCTCCGTGCTGGAGGCTTTCCAGCCCCTGATGGATGTGGAAAAGCACTACCGACGCAAGGAACAGCTCGTCTTCAGCGTACTGGAGCGGCATGGCACGTCGGGCCCCAGTAAGGTGATGTGGGGCAAGGACGACGAGGTGCGCGACCTGCTGAAGGCGGCAGGCCTGGCCCTCCACGAGGAGACCCTGTCTGGCGCCGAGTTGAAGATCCTCAAGGAGACGGTGCTGGAGCCCGCCCTGGCGGCCCTGGAAGGCATGATCTACAAGGAGGAGCACATTCTCTTCCCCATGTGCCTCGGGATGTTCACCGAGGAGCAATGGGGTGAGATCTGGCACCAGAGCCCCGAATATGGCTGGTGCCTGGTGGCCCCCGGAAATGACTATCAGCCGCCCGAGGCTCGCGTCGTGGAAGGCGCGATCCAACTCCCGGCGACGCAGGCCGTGGCCTTTCCCAGCGGCACGCTTTCCTTCCAGCAGCTCCTGGGCCTATTCAGTGTGCTACCGGTGGACCTTACTTTCGTGGATGCGGAGGACCGCGTGGCCTACTTCAGCGAGGGACCGGACCGGGTTTTCGAGCGCAGCCGCGCCATCATCGGACGCTCCGTGCAGAACTGCCACCCCCCCAAGAGCGTGCACATCGTGGACCGCATCCTGGCGGACTTCAAGGCGGGCCGCCAGACCGTGGCCGAGTTCTGGATTCAGATGCAGGGAAAGTTCGTTCACATCCGCTACTTCGCCATGCGGGACGAGGCGGGCATCTACCTCGGCACCCTTGAGGTGACCCAGGATCTCACGCGGCTCCGCGCCCTCGAAGGTGACCGCCGCCTGCTCCAGTACGACGAGGCCTGAGATGGACATCACACCCCACACCAAGGTTGGCGCCCTGTTAGACGCCCATCCCGAGCTGGAGGATGTGTTGATCCAGGCCATCCCCACCTTCGTGAAGCTGAAGAACCCCATCCTCCGCGCCACGGTGGCCAAGCTCGCCACGCTGGAACAGGCGGCCAAGGTTGGAAACCTTACCTTGCCCGAACTGATCGGCCTCATCCGGCGGGCGCTGGGGCAGGATGGTCCGGTGATGGAGGGCGTCATTGCGGCCTCTGTCGCCACGGCGTGGCCGCCCTGGTTCCGCGAAACATCCGTCGTGGCGCAGCTGGATGTGGCGAGTGTTCTCGCCGAGGGTGGACACCCCCTATCCAAGGCGAAGCAGGCCCTGAATGCCCACCACCCCGGTGCCATCGTCGTGCTCACGTCGGATTTCGAACCCGCACCCCTACTCGCCCTGGTGCAGCAGGAGGGCCTCCTCGCGGCCTGCATCAAGGAAGGTCAGACCTTCCATACGGCCCTGCGGCGGCCGTGATTCCTTCAACCCATAGCATTCGGAGAATCCCATGTCCTTCACACCTCAGACAAAAATTGGCGATGTCGTGCTACACCTGCCCGAAGCCATGCGGCTTTTCAAGCGCCTGAACCTGGACTACTGCTGTGGTGGTCATCGCACGATGGATGAAGTCTGCTCGAAAGCAGGCCTACGCACGGCGCAGGTGATCGCAGAACTCGACACGCTCTCGGCAAGCCCCCAGGGGGCCACGGATCCGGTGGCCTGGGCAGCCGCTTCGCTCACGGAGCTCATCGCCCACATCGAGGCCAAGCACCACACCTTCACCCGCGAGGAACTGCAACGGGTCGCGCCCCTGATGGAGAAGGTGCTGCGTGTCCACGGCGATCGCCACCCCGAACTGATCGAGATCTCTCGCCTGTTCCAAACCCTGGTGGCGGACCTGATGCCCCACCTGGAGAAGGAGGAGCAGATCCTGTTCCCCTTCATCCGCAGCATGGAGGCGGGCGGGAGCCAACATGAAGCCTGCTTCGGCAGCGTCCAGGGTCCCCTCGGCGTCATGCAGGCGGAACATGAAGCGGCTGGTGAAATCCTCCGCAGCCTGAAGACCCTCACCAACGACTACACGCCGCCCGGGGACGCCTGCGGCAGCTTCCGCTCGCTGTACATGGGGCTTCAGGCTTTGGAAGAGGATCTCCATCTTCACATCTACCTGGAGAGCCACTTGCTCTTCCCACGTGCGACCACCATGGAAGTCGCGGGTTGATGGCCAGATTCGAATCGTGGTGATCGTCACTTTTCCTTGATCGAGAAAATCACTGGGATCCTTGGGCACTCAGGGTGAGTGCTCGGTGCGTTCAACGAGCGTGACCCTCGGCCCAGGTATCCGGTGGATGCCGTGTTGTTGCAAAGCCCAACTGCAACCCTTTCGTCGCCATCCTTGTGAACCGGCGGGTGGAACATTGGACTTACGAGAACATCTCGGAACGTCCACTCCAAAGTGAAGAGCCCGGTCGCTCGCCTGACCGGGCTCACTAATGTTGTTAGTGTTGATATTGCGATTGGCTTATGGGTCCGGGCGAAAGGATTCGAACCTTGGTTCGCCTTCGGCTCACCCCGCGGGGCTGACGGCCTCGCACCTCCGCCTTCGGCGGACCGGGTGGAAGGCTCCACTGGAGCCTCCCAACCTGGTGCTACCAGGCCGTCCTCCCCGATCGAAGGTTCGAATCCTCCGATCAATCCGCCCAAATGGCCAACAGGGGAGCTGTCGCTCCCCACCGATCAGGCGCCGCACTGCGGCGCCTTCCTGCTCGCCTACGGCTCGCAGCGATGGGGGCCCCCTGTCGTCCGTTGGTCGGGGCGAAAGGATTCGAACCTTGGTTCGCTGCGCTCACCCCGCGGCCCCGCTGCGCACGGGCATCCCCTTCGGGGAACGCTCCGGACGCATGCGTCCTGCGCTTGCCCTACCTGCGCGCTGGGCCGATCGAAGGTTCGAATCCTCCGATCAATCCGCCCAAATGGCCAACAGGGGAGCTGTCGCTCCCCTGCCGTCCATTTGGTCGGGGCGAAAGGATTCGAACCTTCGACCCTCTGCTCCCAAAGCAGATGCGCTACCAGGCTGCGCCACGCCCCGAATGGGTTCGAGTATAGCGCGGGGGGGGTGGGTTGGGCCATCCGCTGCGATTTGGGGATACCGCTGGGGGCAGGGTGGACTGAAGATGGTCCCATGCGTCGAATCCCCCATGTGTTGTTCGTGCTGACCCTGCTGGGACTTTTTACCCTGGGGGGCTGGTGGATGATCTTTTTCTCCCGGGCGGTGGAACTGGAAAAGCAGTCCCGTCTGGACCAGCTGCGGCATTCGGCCCATACGACGGCCCTGCTCTTGGGCCATGGGCCTGAACCGCCGGATCTGGGGATGCTGGGGGGAGAGGTTCCCCTGGAGGTGGTGGACCTTTCGGGACCTTCCCGATCCGGGGCCTATCCCATGGTGCCCTTCCACCCCAACCTGGGCATCCGTCCGGCCCCGGAGGCCCAGCAGGCAGTGTTCCAGAAGGAACGCAGGCGGAAGGTCATGCTCCTGGGCGAAGGGTCCTTCCTGTTTCTCCTCTTCGGGGCCTGTGCGGTCATGCTCTACCGGCTCCTGAACGAGGCGCGGCGACCCCGAAGGGACCTGGAGAGTTTCACGGCCACCGGTACCCACGAGATGAAGAGCGCGCATACGGGTCCACGCCGCCTGCTTCGGCCCTTCCAGGCCGCGCCCCCGCCGGAGGGCCAA
>CAZPUI010000306.1:0-6549 GCA_964589695.1 uncultured Solibacteraceae bacterium
CGAAGTCCGAGACCTTCCTGGCCTTGGCGTCCACCCGGACGCTGATCTCCCGGCCGTCCTGGAGCAGGTTCCCGGTGGGAATGGCCCGGGTGTCGTTGCCGATGGCGGCCATGACCTGCTGGATGGAAAGGCTCAGGGCCTCCAGTTTGGCGGGGTCCACCTGGACGGTGATCTCCCGTTTGGAGCCGCCCACCACGGTGACGCTGCCCACGCCTTGGATGTTCTCGATGCGCCGCTTGAGGAATTCCTCGGCGATGCGGGTCTGCTCGCGGTCGCCCAGGGAGGGGCGGCCCGGGGCGGGGCGCAGCACCAGGGAGAGCACGGGCACCTGGGCGGGATCCATCTTCTGGATGATGGGCTCCTTGATGGTGTCCGGCAGGTCCCTGCGGATCTGCCCCAGTCGGGAGCGCACGTCCTCCAGGGCCTTGTCCACGTCCCGTTCCAGTTCGAACTCGGCCACGATGATGCCCAGGGAATCCTGGCTGGTGGAGCTGATCTCTCGGACCTTCTCCAGGGGATTGAGGGCCTCCTCGATCTTCTTCACCACGTCCTGCTCCACCGCGTCGGGACTGGCGCCGGGGTAGGGCACGGAAATGGTCACCACCGGGAAATCGATCTTGGGGAACTGGTCGATGCCCAGGCCCCGCACGGAGAAGAGCCCCAGCACCACCAGCGCGAGCATCACGCAGGTGGTGAGGACAGGGCGCTTGATGGAAAGGTCGGACAGGAACATATCAGTTCACCTTTCCGGCGGGCGCCACCTGGAGGCGGGTGCCTTCCACCACCAGGTCCCGTCCCTGGGCCACCACCTGGGTGCCGGGGGTCAGGCCGGTGATGGCCCGCCAGCCGTCCTGCTCCGCGCCCAGCTGGATACGCTTCTTGCGGGCCACTCCGTTCTCCGAGACATAGATATCCGCCTCGCGCCCCATGGCGGTGAGGACACCCTGGGGCAGGGCGGGTTTCGGGCTCTTGGATTCCGAAAGGATCTGGCCTTCGGCGAAGAAGCCGCTCCTGAGGGTGCCCTGGGGGTTGGCGACCTCGATGCGCACCCGCAGGGTTCGACCATCCGCCAGCAGCGAGGGGGCCACCTGGGTGACCCGCCCGGCGATCTCTTCACCATTGGCCCCGGAAAGGCGGAAGAGGGCCTTCATGCCGGTCTTGACCAGGGCCCCGGCCTCCGCCGGCAGGTCCGCCAGGATCTCCAGGGTGCGGTTGTCCACGACGCTGAGGGCGGGCTGGCCGGGGTTGAGCATCTCCCCGGGCTGGATCAGCCGCTGGGCCACCTGCCCGGCGAAGGGCGCGCGGATCTGGGCCTTGTGGAGTCGGCTCTTGGCCAGGCCCAGGTTGCTTTCCGCCGCCCGTGCCCCGGCCATGCTGGCGTTGAAGTAGGTCTCCGCCTGCTGGGCGGCCTGTTTGGTCACGCTGCGCTTCTCCAGCAGCATCTGCATGCGCTCATGGTCCCGCTTGGCCTGGGCGGCCTGGGCCTGGGCCTGGGCCAGCTGGGCCTCCGCCGCCGTGACCCCCAGCAGCAGATCCTCCTCGTCCTGGGTCGCCAGTACCGTCCCCTGGGCCACCCGGTCCCCCTCGAAAACGGTCACCCGGGTGACACGGCCCGGGACCTCGGCCTTGAGCTCGGCCCGATTGACGGCCAGGAGGGTGCCCGTGAAGGGCACGGCATCCTGGAAGGCCCGGGACTCCACCGTGACCAGGGTCACGGTCACCAGGCCTTCGGCCTTCACCGCCGCCTCCTGGGAGAGGTAGCGGTTGCGCTTGATGCGGTGGTACGAAGCGCCGCCCACCACCACGAGGAGGGGCACGGCAACGGCGAGGACGGTTTTCGTGGAGGGCATGGAGGTCGGCTCCTGGGGTCGGGATTAGGGGATTTCAAAGGGAAGGGGTTGGAACCACGGAGGACAGGGAGCAAGCACGGGGACTTCAGGACAGCGGCGGGTATCCCATGGCCTTGCGGTAGTCGAAGAGGGCGGACCAGACCCCCAGCTCGGCCCGTCGACGCTGGCTCTCCATCTGGCGTTCGGCCCGTTCCGTCTGCAGCAGGTCCAGGGAGGTGATCAGGCCCTGGTCGAAGGCCTCCCGGGAGACCCGCAGGGCCTCCTTGGAGGCTTCGTAGGCCTTCTGGGCCGCTTCGGACACCGCCACGGCCTTGTCCAGCTCCCGTTTCACCGTGGAGCGCTCCACCGCGATGGTGCGTTCCTTGTCCTTCCGGAGTTGGCTGACCTGCTCCAGCTGGGCCCGGTTCTGGGCGCGTTTTCCGGAGCTGCGCAGACCATCGAAGACGGGGAACTTGAGGGTGACCCCCACCTTCCAGGCGTTGTAGGGGACCTTGAACAGGTTGTCGCCCTTGCCCGCCTGGTAGCCATAGAAGGCGTTGAAGTCCAGCTTGGGGCGCAGGTCCGAGATGAGGATCTTGTCATTGGCGCGGTACATCTGCTCCTGCTGCTTGAACTGCAGGATCTCGGCGCGCTCCCGGGCGGAGGGTAGGGCGCCTACGGCGGCCTGGCCAAGTTCCTGGGGTGTGAGGGGGGTGGCTGGATCCAGTCCCAGCTGCCCGTTCAGGAGCTCCAGGGCCCGCTTGTGGTTGGCCTCGGCCTGGAGGCTGTCGGGGATGACCGCCAGCAGCTCGCTCTCCGCCCGGAGCCGATCCAACTCCGTGGCGGCCTGGGCCTCCAATCGAGCCTTGACGTCCGCCAGGAAGCGCTCCGCGGTCTTCTTCCGGACTTCCAGTACGTCCAGCTCCGCCTTGGTGGCCAGAACGTTCAAATAGGCCTTGGCCACACCATGCAGCACCTCGAGCTCCGTCACCGCAAAGCCCTGGAGTGCCTCCTGCTCACCCATCAAGGCGATCTCCACGGCGGTGCCCAGTTTGCCCCAGTAGAACAGGGGCTGGGTGAGGTTGGCGGTGGTGGTGTACATGTTGCGGGCGCCCACCATGGCGGCGGGGTTGATCCCGAATTTGGAAGCGGTGTCCCCGAAACCGGAGCTGAGGATGCTCACATCCCGGATGCGGGTGAAGTCCCCGTTGAGGGTGAGCTGGGGCAGGGCATCCGCCCGGGTGGTGGTGATGAGCCCCTGGCGCTCGTCCACCCGGGCCCGGGCGGCCCGGAGCAGGGGATTGTCAGACTTCGCCCGGCCCAGGGCGGCGGCGAGGTCCAGGGTGATGGGCGCCTGGGCCGGTGTGTCCTGGACCTGGGCGGGCGGAAAGAAGGGCATGTCAGGCTCCGTGCTGGGCAGTGGCCTCGGGCAAGCCGAGACCTCGAAGGGTGAAACCGGTGAAATGGTCGATGAGCAGGTTGAGATCCCCAGGACCGTAGGTCGTGCCTCGGAAGAGACGGATGAGCTCCAGGTGCCGGTGGACGAAGAGCAGTTGGCCGTGGATGCTGAGGCCCATGAGATGGCGTGCCTCCTCGTCCAAGTCCGGGCGCAAGAGGCTGACACAGCCGTGCACATGTGACTGGAAGGGACGGATCACCTCCAGCACAAGCGCGGTCATGGCGGCCCGTGGGGCCTCCATCTCCCGGTTCCAGACCCTGTGTGCGGCCTGCCAGACCTCGGGGGCCAGCTGGGCACAGGGGACCTGTCCCTGGCAGGTCAGGAATTCCTTGAGGGCCAGGGCGATATGCCCCTTGAGGGCCGCCAAGGCCTTGGGCCGGACTTCGGGATCCTCCGGGGAGGGCAGTTCCGGGAGCTGGCCACGGGCCTCGGCCAGGAGTCCCGTGATCCAGCGCATGGACTCCACGTAGAGATTCTCCTTGCCCCCGAAGTGGTACTGCACCATGGCCGAATTGGCCTGGGCCTTCTGGGCAATCTCCCGAATCCCCGTGCCGTCGTAGCCCTTTTCTGCAAAGAGCACCAGGGCGGCCTCCATCAGCCGCGTACGACAGTCCACCTGGGGTTCGTGGGGGGAAGGATCCATGGGGCACCTGCGTCAATCAATCGAGTGATTGATGTTAATCAATCGGTTGATCGGCGGGAAGCCCTCCTTGGGTGTAGAACGGAAAATTCACAGGGTCGTGACGATGGGAGGGGCCTCCCAACGCAAAACCACCGGATTCCTTGTGGAATCCGGTGGTTAAGGTCAGGACCGGTGGTTAGCGGATGCGGCGATAACGCGGGTTTTGCAGCGCGGCGGATACGCTTCCTGAATCACCCCAAAGCACCTTGGCCATCTGCACAGGGGGTTCCTTGGGTTGGTACGGGGTCCAGATGCCATCAATGAAACTACCCCCCTTGGCCTGGTCCTTGGGGTCCCAGCTCCGGTTGATGGTGAGCGTGTAGGGCGCGCCGGCGGTGCTCATCCATCCTGGGTCATCCACGACGAAATAGATGGCCCTGGCCTGCTTATGCGGATTTGAGTAAGTGACGACGGGTTCGAAGCGATGGATCACGTTCTGTAGCATCCCCTGTTCCAGTTCCCCCCACTTGTTGCACATGGTGAGGCGGAACCAGCCGCGGTTGGTGTGGTCCAGGCTGATCTCCACCTTTTCCCCCGCGGGTACCACCAGGCCGTAGGCTCGCCAGCCTGAGGGCACCCAGGCGTAGTCGGCGATCTCGATTTCGTCATTGATGAGCGTGACGGGAATGGATCCCATTCGCGCGAGATAGCGGATTTCGTTGAGAATGTCACGACGGCTCCAGTAGTGTTCATCGGGCTGACGGGTGCACCGGTCGGTGGCCGGAGGCAGCACCGCCCTGGTCAGCTTGCTCCCATTGCTTACGGATCGATCCCGGACGGGGATGGGTACGGTGCGCACCGGAGCGCTGCCGGAAACGGGGGCCAAGCGAACCCGTGGTTCAGCTCCCATTCCGCTGAAACCATGGCTGCTCATGTTTACGCCCGAATAGCTTGAGCCTCCTGCCACAAAGCTGCTGCCCGTGGATCCAGCGGAGGGTCCGGAGCTGGCGGCCCCCGAGGAGCCACCCCGGCTGGGGCCCTGCTGGGCCAGGAGGGAGGCGCAGGTGAGCAAGCCCAGAGCCACCCCTGTGAAGGAAAGATTGGAAGTTCGGTATCTCATGGGAGCCTCCTTGTGGATGGCCAAACTAAATCAAGTTGCGTGCCAGAACCCGAAGTGAAGGGTTGCCTTGAAAAATGGCCCTTCGGAGGGGACTGGGCAAGGGGCGGATGCGGCGTTCTGCACCGCTTCATGGGATGACTGTGGCACCGGTACTGTTTGAGGTGCGGGGGACTTGCTGGGGAGAGCGGGTTGGTGGACCACCCAGATGCCCTGGATGAGGGGAAGGGGGTCGTGGGTGCCCTGGGAGGACCAGCTACGCTGGATGGAAAGCACATAGGGCTTGCTGGCGCTGCTCATCCAGCCCGGATCGTCCACCACGAAGTAGACCGCCTTGGCCTTGTCCGTGGAGTTATGGTAGGCCACGGAAGGATGGGTGGGCGGGACGAGGGACTGATTCATGCCCTCCTCCATGCTGCCCCACAGGTTGCAGATCCGGATCTGGAACCAGGCCTGGTGGGGATGGGACAGGGTGACTTTCACCTGGCCCTTGGCGGGCACGAGGAGGCCATAGGCCCTCCACCCCGCGGGGATCCAGGCGTGGTCCTCCAGGTGCGGTCCCGTGGGAAGGGGCGAGACGGGAATGGACCCAAGGGAGGCCAGGCTCATGATCTGGCGCAGGATGTCCCGCTGGGCCCAGTGCTCGGGCTTGGGCGGAAGGGTCCACCGCTCCGTGGCGGGGGGAAGCACCACCGCGGTGCCCTTGATGGGGCCCGAGGGGGTCAGGATGACGGAGGGGACCTTGCGGATGGGGGGCTTGGTGGAAGGCTGGGGGAGGCTCTGGATGGGGCTACCCTGGCGGGAGGCCTGGGGGGCCACCGCGGTGGTCGCGGAGGCCCCTGGCGATGGGCGCCCGGCACCAGGGTTGATGCCCCGGGTCGGACCTTGCTGGGCGCCCAGTCCTACGGCCAGGCCACTGGCCAGGAGCACGGCGGCAACCGGGGAGGGACGCTCTGGGGTGGACACGAGGGGCCTCCATGAAGGCTGGGGATCGACATCAACAATCGTACCCGAAGCTTGGCAGGGTCATGGGCGCCCCGCGGGGGCGCTATCCTGAAGCCTCATTCGGGGGGCAGCGTGTTCGGCAAGATCCAGCGCATTCATTTCGTGGGCATCGGCGGCATTGGCATGTCCGGTATCGCCGAAGTCCTGGTGAACCTGGGCTACCAGGTCACGGGTACCGACCTCAAGGAGGGGGCCACGACCCAGCGGCTCCAGTCCCTGGGTGTGGCGGTCCACATCGGGCATGAGGCGAGTTGCATCGAGGGGGCCCAGGTGGTGGTCATCTCCAGCGCCGTTCGCCCGGACAATCCCGAGGTGGTGGCGGCCCACGCGGCCAAGATTCCGGTCATTCCCCGGGGGGAAATGCTGGCGGAGCTCATGCGCATGAAGTACGGCATCGCCGTGGCGGGCTCCCACGGCAAGACCACCACCACCAGCATGGTGGCGCAGGTGCTGAGCCAG
This sequence comes from uncultured Solibacteraceae bacterium, assembly GCA_964589695.1. GTDB lineage: Bacteria > Acidobacteriota > Holophagae > Holophagales > Holophagaceae > CAZPUI01. Next base: position 6,492 of record CAZPUI010000306.1, read on the forward strand.
GGCGGCATCGACCCCACCATCGTCATCGGCGGCAAGCTCGGCACCATCGGCAGCAACG
>CAZPUI010000307.1:0-6529 GCA_964589695.1 uncultured Solibacteraceae bacterium
CTCGGCGGCGTCCTGGAGCTCCGATTCCAGGATGAACATCACCGACACCCTGGCCGCCACCCGGGCAAGGCGCAGTGGCTCCCGGAACGCGTCGGCCTGGGCGGTGTCGAAGCGCGCCAGTGTCACGAGGAGGTTCACATCTGAAGAGGGGCGCAGCCGACCCTCGGCCCCACTGCCGAACAGGATCACGCCCTTCAAGTCTGGCCCGAAGCAGGTCTGGGCGGACGCCACAAGATGGTCCAAAAGGGTCTGGACATGCTCCGGCAGGGCCGCGGCTGGTATTCCCGTGGACATGGATCCCTCCTGGTCGTGGGTGGTCCAGGTATTGTCCCCGAAGTCCGACCGGATGCGTTCAGGGGGTGGCGACAAATGCGGGCTTTGCCCCGCGTTTGTCGCGGGGATCCAGGGGATGGCACGCATGCGTGCCATCATAGGCCGCGCATTGATCTTAGGTTGGTATTCCAGTTTGTTTGGCGCGGCCGGGCGTTCCCCCTGAACGGATACGTCCGACCAGGTGCCCCGGGTGTGGGCGGCGCCTTAGCGCTGCCCGAGCTTGGCCCCCTGGATCATCACGGGGCGCTCCATGCCCATGATCACTTGCTTCTGGGCGGAGACCGGGCCCCGGGCCACCACCACATCCCCGGGCTTGGCATCCTCGTCCGAAGTCACCGTGAGGTCATGGTCCCCCTTGGCGGCGGATCCGCTGCCATCCTGCAAGTGGATCCAGTTGTTGCCCTTCACCCCGGGCATGGTGATGCCCCGGGCCACCCGCACCACCTTGCCCCGCACGGCCACGGTCTTCCCATCCAGGGATCCCTTCTGGGCAAAGACTTCGGCAATGGTCCGCCCCTCGGTCCCTTCCGCCTTGGGCACCTTCACATCCCCCACGCTCGCAGGGGGGGTGGAGGGATGGGCCGCCATGCCTTCGGGGGCGCTGGGTGCCGCGGTGGGGGCGCCCATCAGGTTGCCCAGGTAGATCCGCTCGAAGGTCCGGTTGAGCTGGGCGCTCTGCCAGTTGGTCATGAGGACCCCGTTCTGGACCGTCGCCTCCGCCCCCGTGGCCAGGGTATTCAGCTCCACCGCCGTCCAGACCTCGCCTTCCGCAGTCTTCAGGCGCAGGTAGCTGTAGGGCGCCACATCCAGGCGCTCCAGCACCGTGCCCTTGACCACAGGCGTGGCCACCTGGACCGCTCCCGTCCCAGGTGCGGTCAAGGCATCGGCCTGGGGTTGTTCCTTGCGGCGACATCCAGTGGCCAGGACAAGGACGAGGAGGGGCAGAAGGAGGGGGCGCATGGGAACTCCGATGGCTTTGGCCAGGTGCCAGTCTGTGGTGGGCCTCCTCAGGTTGCAAGGAGCCCCGGCGGGTAAACTCAGCCATGCCCTTTAGGATGCTCGAACTCTTCAGCGGTATCGGTGGCTGGCACCAGGCCTTCCAGGGCCGGGGCCAGGTGGTGGCAGCCTACGATATCAATCCCGCCGCCAATGCCACCTACGCCCTGAACCATGGGCTTGCCCCCCAGGCCAAGGAGCTGGCCACCCTGGACCCGGCGCGCCTCGCCGCCCACCAGGCGGACACCTGGGTCATGAGCCCCCCCTGCCAGCCCTTCTGCCGGATGGGAAACCGCAAGGGCCTGGAGGACCGCCGCTCCCAGGCCTTTCTCGCCGTGCTCCGCGCCCTGGAGCTGGCCCCCCCGGAACGCCTGGTGCTGGAGAACGTGGAGGGCTTCCTGGGTTCGGAGGCCCACGTGCGGCTCGAAGCGGTCCTGGCCCGCTGCGGACTGCGGTCCCTGGCCCTGCGCCTCTGCCCCACGACCTTCGGGATCCCCAACCAGCGCCCCCGGGTGTACATCCTGGCCACCCGTCGGGACCTGGAGCCCCCTGCCCCACCCAACATACTTCCCGGCCCCCTGGCGGACCATCTCGATGCCGAGGAAGACCCGACCCTCTACGACCCTGCCCTGCTCCGCCATCGCCCCGGCCTGGACCTGGTGTACCCCGGGGAGCGGCGCAGCGCCTGCTTCATCGGGGGCTACGGCCAGCGTTTCGTGGGCAGTGGTTCCTTCCTGGTGACCCCCAAAGGTATTCGGCGTTTCTCCGTCCAGGAAGTCGCCCGCCTCCTGGGCTGGCCACCTGGGTTCCGTTTCCCCGACACCGTCCCCCGGGAGATGCGCTACAAGCTCCTGGGCAATGGCCTCAGCCTGCCCGTGGCCCGCTGGGTGGCCGAGGTGGTGCTGAGCGGCTCGGGGGATCGGTCCTAGGAAACGGCACGGTGCAGCGGGGGGCTACTCCACGTGCACCGCAATCCCCCGCTGGCGCAGGGCCTGGAGAACCTCCTCCGCATGGTGCCGGTGGCGGGTTTCCACCTCGAAGCCGATCTGGACGAAGCCCAGATCCACGGCCTCGCCGTAGCGGTCGTGGCGAATGGCCCGGACATTGGCTCCACCCCCCGCAAGGACCTCCATGACCTGGGCCAACTGCCCGGGGCGGTCTGGAACGGTGGTGCGGAACCGGAGTAGACGCCCGGCCTTGGCAAGACCCTTTTCGATGATGGCGCTCAGCAGGTTGATATCGATGTTGCCCCCGGAAAGCACCACGCCCACCTTGGCGCCCGCCAGTCCCACCTTGCGGTCCACCACCGCCGCCAACGCCACGGCCCCGGCCCCCTCCACCAGCCATTTCGCCCTTTCCAGCAGCAGCAGGATGGCCTGGGCGATCTCCTCTTCCGTCACGGTTACGATGGCGTCCACATGGCGCTGGATCAGGGGGAAGGTCTGGTCCCCGGGCTTCTTGACGGCGATGCCATCCGCCAAGGTGCTGCCCGCCTTCACGGTGATGATCTCCCCCTCCAGCATGCTCTGACGCATGGCATCAAACCCCTCGGCCTCCACCCCGATCACCCGGATCCCGGGCTTGAGGGCCTTGGCGGTCACCGCCATCCCCGCGATGAGACCGCCGCCTCCGATGGGCACCACCAGGGCCTCCAGGTCCGGCAGGTCCTCCAGCATCTCCAGTGCCACGGTACCCTGCCCTGCCATGACCATGGGATCGTTGAAGGGATGAAGGAAGGTGAGCCCTCGTTCCGCCTGGAGTTCCCGGGCATGGCGGAAGGCCTCGTCATACACCGCGCCATGGAGCACCACCTCCGCCCCGTAGCCCTGGGTGGCCATGACCTTGGCCACCGGCGCCCTGGCGGGCATGACGATGGTGGCTTTCACCCCGTGGATGGCCGCGCTGAGGGCCACGCCCTGGGCGTGGTTCCCCGCGCTGGAGGCTATGACCCCCCGGGCCTTCTCCTCCGCCGACAGCGTGGCGATGCGGTTGTAGGCGCCCCGAAGTTTGAAGGAGCCCGTCTTCTGAAGGTTCTCGGGCTTGAGAAAGACCTCGTTGCCACTCAGCGCACTGAACGTCCGACTGGGCAGGATGGCCGTACGGTGGATGACGGGAGCCAGCCGCTCCCGGGCTTGTCGCACATCCTCCAGGCTCAGCATGGGCACCTCGCAAACCCCCTGTATCGGTTCGGGAGGCCTCGGGTCAAGTTCAACCCTCCGTGCTACTGAAGCGCCCCTCGCCGGAAGGTCCTGGGTCGGGTCAACGGGCGGGATCGCCCCGCAGTTCCCCCACCCAACGGGTGAGCTGCGAGACCAAGGTCTCAAGGTCCTCCGCCTCGGTCTCTTGTCCCAGGGAGATCCGCAGGGTTCCTTTCGCCAGCCCTGGATCCACACCCATGGCCATGAGCACATGGCTGGGTTCCCGCTGCCCCGTGGTGCAGGCACTGCCCACGCTCACGCAGATCCCCCCCTGACTCAGCCGCAACAACAGGCCCTCCCCTTCCACCCCGGCAAAACTCACCAACGTGGTGTTGGGCAACCGGGGAGCCTGCCTTCCATGGACCACCGTTCCGGGCAGGTCCAGCAGGGCCGCCTCCAGCCGGTCGCGCAGGGCCTGGACCCGGTGCCAGTCCCCCAGTCGCTCCCCCGCCAGGGCGCAGGCCCGACCCAGGCCCACCCACCCCGGTACGTTTTCCGTGCCTCCCCGGCGCCCCCGCTCCTGGGATCCACCCACCATCAGAGGACGCAGGCGCACCCCCCTCCGGATGAACAGGGCCCCCGTGCCCTTGGGCCCGCAGAGTTTGTGCCCGCTGAGGGTCAGAAGGTCCGCCCCCCAGGCATGCCCCACCACGGCCATCCGCCCCACGGCCTGGGTGGCATCGGTGTGAAAGAGCACCCCCCGGGCTCGGCAGAGGCGTCCGATGTCCTCCACCGGAAAGCCCACCCCGCTTTCGTTGTTGGCGGTCATCACCGACACCAGGGCTGTGTCGGGTCGGAGGGTTGCCTCCAGGTTTTCCAGGTCTAGATTCCCCTGGCCATCCACCCCCAGGAGGCTGACCTCGGTGCCGTGGCTCCGCAGCCAAGCCACCAAGGCCATGGAGGCGCTGTGCTCCACCGCACTGAAGACCATGTGCCGCTTGGCAGGCAAGGCCTCCCACACCCCCCGCACCGCATGGTTTAAGGACTCGGTACCTCCGGAGGTGAAGACCACCTCCGCCGGGTCCACCCCCAGAAGCCGCGCCACCTGGGCCCGGGCCTCCACCACGGCGCCCTCGGACCGGTGCCCCAGGACATGGGCGCTCCCTGCATTGCCATAGGCTTCCCGGAAGTACGGCAGCATGGCCTCCAGCACCTCGGAGGCCATGGGCGTGGTGGCGTTGTGGTCGAAGTAAAGGATCCTGGCCATGCCGCCATTATCCCCTTCCCTTCGCTCCAACGGCCTTCGACCTACTTTTCCTTCTCGACCTTCTCAACCTTTACCGGGGTCACAGGCTTCACGGGCTTCACAGGCTTGACCACCTTCGGTGTGCTGGGCCTGGGAGCCTGGGGCGCCGTCACGACCTCAAACGCTTTCCCCGGCGCTGGAGGCGGGGGCGGAGGTGGAGGTGGAGGTGGAGGTGGAGGTGGGGGCGGCGGCGGAAGATCATCCCCCTCCTCCAGATCAATCCCTACGGGAGGCGGAGGGGGTGGCGGTGGGGGAGGTGCCTTGGGCGCTTTCGGCATCTTGGGGGCGTGGGGTGGAGGTGGGGGCGGCGGCGGAAGTTCGGAGTTGTCCTCTTGAAGGTCGATTCCAGGTTGGCGGAGCCGGAGGACCTTGCTTTCCTTGGTGGGTGGAGGTGGAGGCTGTGGGGCCTCGGCCCCATTCACCACCATCTTCACCAGGGGGCCTTCGCCGGGGGCTGCAGGTACCTTCACCTTCAGGTGCCGGATCCAAGGCATGCCCTGGTCCATGCGCACCGTCAGGGAGGTCTCCCCCTCGACCAGGGCCACGGGCAGACTGGCCTCGGCCCCCTTCACCATCATTTTCTTGCCCAGCAAGGGTCTGGCTTCAGGGAAGGCCGTCCACACCATCAGGGAAAACCCCGGCTGGTCCGCAGTGACCTTGAGGATGCCCTCGTGGGCCGAGGTGCGCACCACCCGAGCCTGGAAGGTCCGGAGGGTGGGTTCAGCGCTGGGGGCGGCGTCCACAGCCTTGGCCTTGGCGGGTGCGGGAGGGGTCTGGGCCAGCGCCGCCACCCCCAGGGCGATCATCGTGAATCCGACCCCCAGGGCCGAGAGGGGTAAAGGAGGTGCCGCCATGGGCAGGTTCAGCAGGTGTCGCAATCGGTTCATGAAATGTCCTCCCCCGGCGGCAGGCGCCAGGCTGGATTCGATGGAAAGGGATCCGCGAAGCCGCTCCAGGGTTGCCAGGGAGCGTGCCAGCAGACGGGGATCGCCCGTGAGCTTGGCGGCCACGGCATCGCAGCAGAGTTCCCGCTCGGCCCGCAACTGACCCGAGAGCCACCAGGTGGCCGGGTGATGGAAGCAAAGCGCTTCCACAACGGACTGGGCAAGGTTAACCAGGTAATCGCAACGTTGGATGTGGGCCAGTTCGTGGGCCAGGATGGCCCTCAGACCGGCCTCATCCAGGTGGAACAAGGCCGTGGCCGGAAGCAGCACCACAGGCTTTAACCATCCCAGGATCACAGGACCTGACACCTGGTCCGAGCGCAGCAGTGCCACGGGACGCTTCAGCCCCAGGGCCTGGGTCAGGGTCTTCAGGATCCCCTGGAGGGCGGGGTCCGCAAGAGGTACGACGCTCCGGCGCAATCGTACGGTTTCCTTCCAGGCCCCCCCCAGACGCAGGACCATGAAACACGCCCCCAGGCACCAAGCTCCGGCGATCCAGGGCATGAGGGCGTCCAGGCTCACGCCTGGCCATGACGATCCTTCCAGGGGCACCGTGGGTGCGGCTGCTGCAGCGAGGGGTTGGGGTTCAGCGAGGGGCGGAGCTCCGCCACGGAGCACCCACAGGGTGCCCAAGGGGAGTCCCACCTGGAGCCCCAGCGCCACCACCAGCAACAGGTACCGAGCCTGGGGACGGGCCAGGCGCAGCGCGCGCAACCCCAGCCAGGCCGCCCCAGCCACCAGGGCCCCTTGCCAGCAGGAATGGAGCAGCACCTGCCCAAGCGGAACCAGGAAGGGCATCCTGACCCCTCCTC
>CAZPUI010000308.1:0-6493 GCA_964589695.1 uncultured Solibacteraceae bacterium
CCCTGACCCCCACCTTCACGGGCTCCAACGCCTGGGTGGGCACCTCCCAGGGAGGTACCGAGATCACCACCACCCCCACCAGCGGCACGGGCATCACCACCGCCCCCATCACCGCCACCACCACCTTCTGGCTCCGGGTCTTCAACACCGCCGGGACCTACGTGGATGCCAGTGTGACGGTGACGCCCAAGCTGGGGGCCTTCCAGGCCACGGCAGGAATGTCGGAGAACCGCACCGAGTTCACCTCCACCCTGGTGTATTCGGGCAGCGAGCTCCAGGTCCTGGTGACCGGGGGGAAGCCAGCCTTGGATTGCGAATACTACGATCCCCTCCTGGCGAAATTCGTCGCCCGCCCCATGGCCCTGAGGCTCGCCAGAAGCGGGCATAGCGCCACCCTCCTGGCGGACAAGAAGGTACTCGTCTACGGGGGCGGCCCCTCCGGAGAGATCCTGGATCCCACCGCCGACACCAGCCAAGCCCTTGAAGTTCCAGGGGCCTTCCGCAAGTACCACACGGCCACCCTGTTGCCCAATGGCAAGGTGCTCCTGGCGGGTGGCGAGAACAGCCGGAACCAGGAACAGGCCACGGCGGAGCTTTACGATCCCCTTTTCCAGTCCTTTACCCCCACCGCTGGCTCACTCAACAAGGCCCGCGCCCGCCACACCGCCACCCTCCTGCCCTCGGGCAAGGTGCTGTTGGTGGGAGGCAGCAACATGGTGGATGGCGAACTGGATAGCTGCGAGATCTACGATCCCGTTTCTGACACCTTCAGCCTGACCACGGGCCCCCTGGGCCGCCGCACCGTGGGCCACACGGCCACCCTCCTGATGAACGGCAAGGTGCTCATCGCCGGAGGCAGGGTCCTGGGTTCCGTGCAAACCAATGCAAACCTCTATGATCCGGCCTCGGACACCTTCTCCTCCATCGTGGGTCACCTGGCGGTGGCGCGGTTCCAGCACACCGCCACCCTCCTGCCCAACGGCAAGGTCCTGGTCACCGGTGGCATCACGGGCGAAATGCCGACCAACAGCGCGGAGCTCTTCGACCCGGTGGAAGGAACCTTCTCTTCCGCGGGTGTGATGACCGTTCCAAGGTCGGGCCATCTGGCCACCTTGCTTCCCACCGGGCTGGTGCTCCTGACCTCGGGGGCTGGCGATGCGAGTTGCGAGCTCTTCGATCCCCAGGAAGGCCTCACGGCTCCAGCCCCCAATGCCAATGTCACCGCTCCGGCCACCGCTGCGGCCGGGGCCATCAACCTGGCGGCCAGTGTGCCTTCGACCGCCAATGCCATGAACACCTGGATGCTTGAGAATGGATTGATCCAGTCCGGCTGGACCCAGAACGCCATCACCTTTGCCACCGGGGGCAGCGGCACCACGAACCTGCTGGCCTTGGTCACGGACCGGCTGGGCATCCCCGGCTTCGGTAACGCATCGGTGGCCCTCACGGGTACCGTCACGATCAACGCCGTGGATCCCCAACCCACGGAAGTGACCGTGGGAAGCCCCGCCACCTTCTCCGTGGTGGGCAGCACGATTTCCTCAGGCACCCTGAGCTACCAGTGGCAGCGCTACGTGAATGGTGGATGGCGCAACATTCCGGGCGCCCAGTCGGAGACCTACACCCTCACCACCACAGCGGTGGACCACAATGCCGAATTCCGGTGCCAACTCTTCGCGGGGGGCGTCTTCCAGTGCACCGCCAGCGCCCTGCTCACCCTCCTGGGCCTGGATCCACCTTCGAACCTGCACTACTTCGTGAACCCCGCGGTCTATTTCGTGAATGCCCCCATCCCCAAGAACACCCCCACGGTCACGGGGGTGGGCACCCTCACCTGGGGCATCAACCCCGACCTTCCCCAAGGCCTGCTGTTCAACGCTTCCACCGGAGAGATCACCGGCAAAGCCATCGACCCGCTACCCGAAACGAGCTACACCATCACCGTGTCCAACGACTTCGGGAGCACCGATGGCGCTTTCGTCCGTCGGGTGGACAATGCCGTGCGCCTGGCAGCTGCCGAGAGCAACGGCTACATCTTCACCTCCGAGGACCATGGCGCCCATTGGACCCAGCGCGTCAGTGCCGGTCAGCGCACCTGGACCGGCCTGGCGGCCTCCTCCGATGGCTCGAAGCTGGTGGCCATCTCTGGGAACACGGATAAGTTTGGCCCGCTGCTCACCTCCACGGACGCCGGCACCACCTGGACGGTCCAGGATGGCGCAGGCTCCCGGGCCTGGACGGCCGTGGCATCCTCCTACGATGGTTCCTATCTGTACGCCGCCGAACACGATGGGTACATCTACGGTTCCAACGATGGAGGTACCACCTGGACCACCCTCGAGACCCCCCAGAAGCGGTGGACCCACCTCGCCTGCTCCGCCGATGGCATCCGCATCACGGCCATCAATGGGGGCGATGCCGCAGGCCAGATCTACCTCTGGACCTCCCTCGACGGCGGCATGAATTGGACCCAAGGGTCCTCCGCCCGGCAGTGGTCGGCCTTGGCCTCCTCCCAGGATGGCCTGCGCCTCCTGGCGGCAGACCAAGGCACGGCCGAACCCTGGGGCGCCCTCTACCGTTCCTCGGACGCAGGCGCCACCTGGACCCAAGAGGTCGGGGTCGGCCCCGCACGCTGGACCAGCCTGGCCTCCTCCGCCGATGGCACCCGTCTGCTGGCCTCCGACGACATGCCAGAGGCAGGTACGCTCTGGACCTTTGCCTCGGGCAGTTGGCAGACCGCAGCCGCTGGCAGCGGCCTGAAGCACATCGCATCCTCGGGGACGGGGAATGATCTGGCAGCCATCGCCCACGGGTTCCCCTACCTCAAGACCTCCATGGACGGCGGCAATACCTGGCAGACCCGCACCAACACGGGGGAGCGGGACTGGAAGGCCCTCACCCTGTCCACCTGCCAGGCCCCCGAGGTCATCGTCGACATGGCACCCGGCATCATCGTCATGGACCCACTGGAATCTGTGGATCTCTTCGCGAATGTGGTGGGTTCAGCCCCGGTGGTCCGTTGGACCTTGCTCGATGCCCCCAGCACCGGAACCCTCACTCCCACGGGACCACTCACAGCCACCTACACTGCTCCGGCCCTTCCCGGGGTCTACCAGGTGGTGGCCTCCTGTGACGCGGAGCCCTTCTACATGGCGATCTGCACCATCACCGTGCGACCCACCCTGAAGGTTGCCCTCTCTCCGGATAAGGTCACCCTGGCACCCCTGGCCACCCAGCTCTTCACGGCCACGGTCTCGGGTGATCTCAACACCGACATCACCTGGACCATCACCCAGGGGGTCGCGGGAGGCAGTCTCGGTACGCCTGAGCCCATCCCCTTCGGCAGCAAGGTGCTCTACACCGCGCCGAGCACCCCAGGCACCTACACCATCGTGGCCACCAGCCTGGCGGATGGAACCACCGCGGCCTCGGCCACCATCACCGTGGCCTCGACCGTCAGCCTCACCGTTACGCCCATGAACCAACAGATCACATTGGCGGATGCAGCCTTCTACGTGTCCGAGGTTCAGGGGGCCACCAACACCGATGTGAACTGGAGCATGGTGGAAACAGACCCCAACTGCGGCACCGTGGGCATCGTGGCGGGGGACTACCGGGCCCGCTACCTGCCCACGGGGGCTGGCACCTGGCATGTCAGGGCCACAACCGTGGAGGGGGGGGTGACCCAGGAGGCCACCATCAATGTGTCGGCCTTACCCACCTTCGCAACCACCACCCCCCTGGCGAACATGGCCCATAGCCGACTCGCGCCCACGGTGACCACCCTCCTGCCTTCAAAGCATGTCCTTGTGGCGGGGGGGTACGACGGCAGTTACCGGGACAGCGCCGAGGTCTTCGACCCCTCCACGGGCCCCTCGGGCCAATTTGGGCCCTTGGTGACCATGGGCATGGCCCGCTTTGGGCACCAAACCGTGGCCCTCGACCCCACCCTCTACCCCAACCAGGCGCTGATCATCGGTGGCCACACCACCGGGGGGGATGATCCCACCACGGCCACCTCCGAACTGTTCAACCTGGCAGGTCCCTCCTTTACGCCCACGGCCAACAGCATGGCCAGCCGCAGGGTCCGGTTCCAGGCCCTGCGGCTGCAGGACGGCCGGGTGCTGGCCCTGGGGGGTCAGCTGGAGGACTACGGTGACTTCCTGGATTCCGTGGATATCTTCGATCCCGGAAACACCATCACCCCCTGGGCCTCCCCCCTAGAGCGGCTCCACGAACCCCGGGCGGACTTCACGGCCACCCTGTTGGACAACGGGTCGGTCCTGGTGGTGGGGGGCAGGAATGCCACCCTGAGCAGTGTGGGCCCCGTGAAGTCCGCGGAGCTGTACAACCCTGCCACCCAGGTTTTCGATTACACCACCGGGTCGCTGGAAGGCGCCCGTTACGGCCACACCGCCACGAAACTGCTGGATGGACGGGTCCTGATCCTGGGGGGCTCCGTGCACTGGGACAAACCGGCCAACCTGGCGGAGATCTATGACCCCGTGTCCAAGACCTTCTCCAGCCTGCCAAACCTCATGAAGGTCCCGCGGCGAGGCCACACCGCCACCCTTCTCCCCGATGGCAAGGTCCTCATCGTGGTCGGCGAGCAGGACTGGATGGTCCACGGAACGGCGGAAGTCTTCGACCCCACCACGGGCGAATTCAACTGGGCCTTCGTCCTGCGGATCCCGCGCACCGAGCATGGGGCGGTCCTCCTGGAAACCGGTCCCTTCGCGAACAAGGTCCTCATGCTGGGGGGTTCCGCGGGTCCCATCATGGCGACGGTGGAAGTCAAGGAGTAGGCGTTCCACGATAGCCTCGGGCCGGACCCTCGCGGATCCGGCCCGCTTCGTGTACGCCCTGAAATGTGCCGCGCAGCTCGCTACTGGATGCTGAAGGTCCGAACCTCGCGATTCTGCCCCGTTTCGCCCCCGCCCGAACCCGAGCTCTTTTCCTCGCTGCGCGTGCATACGAGCCGGTCCCCCACCTTGGCAAAGGTGGAAGTCTCCTCCATCTCCTGGGAAAAGCTGATGACCATGAGGGCCCGCCCCTTGAAGCGGTTCTTCACCTGGGTCGCCAGGGGTATCCCCTCGTCATCCACCCAGACCTTGGCCCAGCCCTCATGTTCCTTGATCATCTTCTTGTCCTTTTCGGTCATCCCCGTCAGCCCCAGCTTGAAGGTCAGGAGCCTGGCAGGTTTGCCATTCCAGACCTCCCGGGTCTCGCCCTGGAAGGTGGCACCCTCCATCCGGTTGAGCACCTCCTCGGCCGCATTGATCTGCTGGCTCACCGTGCGCGGGGTCAGGGAACCCAGGCCCGTGAGGGCGGGCGTCGGGGCCTTGGGGTCCTTTCGCTGGGCCCTTCCTTCCTGCACCATCTGGGCCAGCAGACTGCGATTCCAGTGCAGCTTGAGCCCCTGGGGGCCGTCCTCCACCCAGGCGGTGCCCTGCCCGGGCTTCTCCACGGCCTCCTTCCCCCCCCCCTGGCGGGACCAGGTCTGGATCTCGAAGGTGCCCTTGAGGGGCGTGGTGCCTTGCAGCCGCCCCAGGGCCGCCCGAAGGTCGGCGAGACCATCGGCCTGGAGGGGCAGCAGGGCAAAGAGCAACAGGCAGGTACCGCGCATCGGGTCTCCTTGAGGCAGGGCCATTGAAGGGCCACTCCAGCGTGTACGGCGTTCCTTAAACAGGGCTTACCCTTTGCCGATGACGGGAACGGAGCCGCCCATGTCCTTTCCATCCGAGGACCCCGAGATCACCCCCGACCAGATCCTGCCCCACTTCCAATTGTTACTGGAGCAGCGGCAGGCCCTGCAGGTGGTGAGCGCCCAGGGGCTGGAACTGGATGGGCACCTGGAGGCCATCGACCCCGCCCGGCGGCGCCTCACGGTGGAGCTGCCCCACTTGCCGGGCCAGGCCCTCCTGGCCCCGGCGCCCGTGCAGGTGGCCTTCGCCGCCCACGGCCTTCGCTGGGTCGGTGCTTCCCGCATCCAGCTCAACCTGGACCGCACCCACCTGGCCCTGGAACTCCCCTCCCAGGTGATCCAGAGAAACCGTCGGGCCGCCCCACGCATTGCCCCGGCGCCAGGCTCCGCCCGGGCCCTCCTGCGATTGGGCCGCCAAGGCCCCGCCCTGGCAGGCCCCCTTCTGGATGTGTCCACGGGCGGATTCTGCATGCTGCTGGAAAGGGCCTTCGACCTCGAAACCAAGCAGCGACTGGACCCCGTGAAATTGGAACTGGAGCGCGGCCAGTCCATGGAGGATGTGGAGATCACGGGGCTGCGCGGGGACTCCCTGGGGGCCGCAGGCATCCTACGGGACCTGGACCAGGGACCCGATGGTTTCCTGCTCCACGTGCAGTTCCGGGGACTGCTGCGGGCGGACCGGGCCTTTCTGGAGGTGTGGAGCGAGGCCCACCGCATCCAGGAAGTGGAAGCTGTCCCCCTCCCTCCCCCACCCCCGCCGTCGCCGACCCCCGCAACCCAGGATCGCAG
>CAZPUI010000309.1:0-6491 GCA_964589695.1 uncultured Solibacteraceae bacterium
CACCCAGAGCATCGATCAGGTGCTCGGAACCGTCACCGGGCGCACGAACGGGCACGTTGGTCCCCTGGCCACCACCACCTACACCCTGACCGCCACCAATGGTGGGGGAAGCAGCACCCAGGCCGTGACGGTCACGGTGAGCACCGTATCCCCCTTCAGCCTGGTCTATGCCAACCCCTTGGGAACGGCCACCGACTTCCTGCTGGTCAAGAACACGGCGCTGTCCACGGGCAGCCATCTGGTGCTGGACCTGGTGGGACCCGCGGGCGTCAATGGGCGTGGGGTGGCCTTCGAGGTTTCCGCCGAGGCCAAGGTGAAGTGGGCCAAGGTGGCCACCACGGACGCTGAACTGGCCCAGTGGGTGGCCCTGGATCCCCGGACCCAGCTGGGAACACCCCTTTTCATGGCCCTCCAGACCGGTGAAAGCCTGCAGGTGGGGGTCTTCCAGAAGGGCGGAGCCCCAACGCCCCTGGCCTATGGGCCCGCCGTGGTCCTGGCCCGGATTGCCCTGGATCCCCAGGCCAGCCTGACCGTGGGGAGTGTCCGCCTGTCGGCCGTGAAACTCACCTACCTCGATGGCGACCTGTCCCTCAAGGATGGCCGCCTGGTGGTCGGAACCCTGACGGCCCAGTAGGGCCCTGGGATCCATGTCCCGAGTTGCCCTCGCCCTCCTGCCTCTGGTCATTCTGGCTTGTACTCGCCCACAGGCTGGAAACCCCCAGGCGGGGTATGGTTCCCGTGTCTCCGTGACGCCGTGGTTGAAGACCTCGACCACGGCCAGCGGCGCGCCCATGGCCTGGCCCCTGGGCCAGGGAGAAGTCACCATGGCGGAGGTGGTGCTGGCCCCCGGAGCTTCCACGGGATGGCATGTCCATCCCATACCCGTGTTTGCCTTCCTCCTGGAGGGAACCCTGGAGGTCGCCCTGGAAGGTGGTCAAACCCGTACCTACCACCGGGGCCAGGCCATCGCCGAAGTGGTCAATATTCGGCACAACGGCATCAATCGCAGCCCTGGGCCCGTGCGGTTGCTGGTGGCCTACTGCGGTGTGAAGGGTGAACCCACCACGCTGAGGGACTAGTAGTGGAACGGCGTCCGCCGGGCCCAGGGACGGCGGGGATACCGGTCGTGGAGGAGGCGGAAGCACCGCCTTGAGATCTGTGTGACCTGGAGATCCTCGGGGCAACTGGGCAGCCGGGTGACCCTGACCATGCGGTGGAGCATTTCCGGAATGCGGGGGTCCGTGGGGTGGGCCTGGGCGAAGTCCAGGAGGCGGGTGCCGCACCAGGTGTAGAAGGAGGGCACCTGGGCGAGGAGGCGGCGCTCCTCCAGGGCCTTCAGGACTTGGTTCTGGGAGAGGAACCCCGGGTTGGGACCCGGTTTCCACGCCCGGGCGGCGGACTCCGGAACCTGGCACCAGAAGTTGTCGCGGTTGCCGCTGAAATCCTCCAAGGGAACCCATTCCAGGCCCATGCCCCGGCCAAAGGCTTCCGGCACTTCGGGGGAAAGTCCCGGCGTGACGAGGACCAGGCAGGCCAAGCGGAACCTCCGTTCCAGGGGATCCTCCGCGGAGAGGGCCTCCCGGGCCTTGGGGGCCAGGGCTTCGTCCAGGAGGGGTAGAAGTGCCTGGGCGGTGGGCCAACGCTCCAGCAACACGCTCCGGGTCCAGGCCGCGGTGGCCAGGCGGGTGCAGAGGACCTTGGGCAGGTGGGCGGTGGTGAGGGCCGTCGCAAGGTCCTCCAGGGGGACGGACTGCTGAATCGTCTCCGCCTCGTGGTGGGCCAGGGCGTCCTCCTTGCCCTCGAAGGGCTCCACGGATGTACCCATGAAGGTGGATCCGGTCATCCGGGAGGGGGCCCAGGTGAGCCAGTCCCCAAGGTTTGTGGCCAGCCCCCGCCGTTCCTTCCGCAGGGTGTTCACCGCCCAGGGTGGAAGCCAGGGTTGGGTGGCAGCTTCTTCCAGGCGTTGGTTAAGGTCTCCCGGGGCGGTGGATGCCAGGTCCCGGCGCAGGCAGAGCCAGGCCAGGGTGGGATGGGCGGGGGAGCGCTCAGGCACCTGGTCCGCGGCCTTCCAAAGCTCGTCCTGGGCCGGGTGTGCGGCAGGAAGGGTCCAGAGGGCCCCCAGGAGGCCGGGCAGGTCGGGTCGACGTTTCCATGCCTTCAGGGCCGCCTCGGGATCGGGGGCCGGGGTCGCGTCCTTCCCATCCCGGGCACCCATGGACTGCAGCCAGAGCCCCAGGCCCTGGGAACCAAAGGCGATGGGGCTGGGCAGCCTGCGGCGAAGGGCCTTGAGCCGCTCCAGGGCCAGGTCCACCTCATCCAAGTCCCTACGGCTGGAGAGGGTGCGCAGCATCTCCCGCTGCAATCCCGCCGGTTCCAGATGGTGGCGTACCAGGTCCAGGTAGTCCTCCGCAGCCTGGCGGACCTGGTACGGGGCCGCGTCCACGAGGGGGGTCAGGAGGACCTTGGCCTCCCGGAGGAGGGCGCGATCCTGGACCGGCTGGCGGGAGTATTGCCGCAGCAGGCAGCGGACCTGCAGGTAGGGCGCCCAGTCCCTCCAAGGGGAGGTCGTATCCTGGCCAACCCCCTGGAAGGCAGATCGGGCTTCGGCGTAGCGTTCGGCGTAGAAGAGCGCGGCGGCGATCTGGTAGGCCCGGTCGGCCTTGAGCCAGGGGGGGCCCTGCACGGGGCGGGGGAGGTTCAGCCGCGCCTCGGTGCAGCTGAAGACGGCATCCTGACCCCGCACCCATTCCGTCAAGGCCTTTCGGTCCTGGCCATGGGCCTTGATCCGGGCCTCCAACGTCTCCCCGGCCTTGGCGAAGGCGTAGGGGAGGATGCGGAAGAAATCGTGATGGTCGCCCATCTGGCCAAGGGGTTCGATGGGGGGGGCTTCCCCCAGCGTCTGATCCACCTTCCCTTCGGCCATGGCCCGTTTCCGCACGTCCAGCCAGCGGTCCCTGGCGATTTCCAGATCCCAGGCCGCCCAGCGATCGCCCTCCAGGGCCTGGGGATCCGGGGGTTCCACCCGCACGGGCAGACGCTTGAGCTGGCGCCAGGCGATCACCAGGTCTTCCATCCCCATGCCGGGGCGCAGGATCCCGAGCCGACCCTGGCGGAAGCCCTTGGGGTGATCCGGGAGGAGAGGGTCCTCGAAGGTGGGCCAGGTGCCCCCGAGCCCACAGGCCACAGCCCGGGGCAGGGGGGGCAGGGCAAGGGCCAGGAGCAGGGCAAGGAGACAACCCATGACTCGGAAAGGTTTCACCGGACCACCTCGCGACGCACGTGGGCCACCCGGGCCGCATTCCACGGCTGGTGGCTGAAGACATAGATCCGTCGGTCCTGGGGCATCCAGGGCAGGGGTTCGCGAAGGCCCACCCCCAGGGCTCGGCGGGCGCGCTTGGCGCGGAACTCCGCGCGCCGGGCCAGGGCCGCCTTCACCACCGGGCCACCCGATCCCATGTCGAAGACCATGGGCACCACCTCGTCCACGGGCAGGTCGTCCAGCCAGGTCTCCCCCAGGGCCCAGCTGGCCAGGGCCGTGATGGACAGGGGCAGGGCAGGGTCCAGGCGCTGGCGGAGCTCCTTCAGCAGGTCCGCGTAGAAGACCCGTTCCGAAACCTTGGCATCAAAGTCGACCTGGATGCCCCGGACCCCCTTCCGCAGGTTGGCCAGGATGCCCTGCACCAGGGTCTCCCGCAGCTCAGTGGTGGGATGGAAGGCTTGCCTTGAATCCACCTCCAGTCGTGTGACCGCAAGGAGCCGGGTTTCTGGAGGGATCTCCAGGGGCTGCAGGCGGGGGCTTCGCAGGGCCCGATCCCCCCGGAGGGTGTAGGTCTGGCAG
Organism: uncultured Solibacteraceae bacterium; assembly: GCA_964589695.1. Classification (GTDB taxonomy): domain Bacteria; phylum Acidobacteriota; class Holophagae; order Holophagales; family Holophagaceae; genus CAZPUI01. The sequence goes on from CAZPUI010000309.1 coordinate 3,839, forward strand.
AGGTAGGCCACACCCATGCGCGTGGGATCGATGGACCTTAGGTCCTCCGGCCGCTCCCAGGCCCAGAGCATGACGGCGGGCATGGATTTCATGCGGTCCGGGGCGCAGCCCAGGAACAGGAGCACCAGGCCCAGGAGGGGTGCCCTTGGGGAACGTTGTCCAGGGAACGGTTGAAGCATGAAGTCGATCATAGCCCCGGGCCCTTTGGGTGGATGAAGGAGCCAGGGGCGAGGCCCACGGACCGCAGGCCCAGCGCGTCAGGGGAACAGCGCCAGCGATGTGCATGATGGGGTCGCGGCGGAACGCCTTCCGGCGGTCCCTGGTTTCGCCCCGGAAGCACAGTTTCCCCTGGAACAGTCCTGCAGTTCCTGGACCTGGGCTCCATCCATGCCGGTTACGGGAATAGCCCTGAAAACCTGGAACCTTCAGGATGGGTTAAGCCTCGGCCTTCAGGCTGGGGATTCGGTTGTGGAAGGAGCCCCCGTGCTGGCATTCCGAATCCTGATGCTCCTGCTCCCTTTGGCCTTGGGGTGCGCCCGCAAGGTGGATGTGCGGATCAACGGCAGGACGCCTGATCACCTGGGCGCGGAGCTGCGGGCGGTGGAGGGGGGCTGGGAGATGTCCGCCGAGCTTCCCGTGGGGACCTGGCATGCGGCCCTCCAGGAGGGGGGCAAGGCCGTGCGGGTGGAGACCGCAGGGACCCGGTCCGTGGCGCGGTGGTACGTGAGTCGGGAGCGCATGATGGAGGGTCGGCCCTTCGTCCTGAGCCTCTCCTGTGCCCCAGGCGAGGAACCCACGATCCAGTTGAAGCTCAGCCCCAAATACCGCGGCCAGGGTTTTGTGGAAGGGGTGCTGAACGTGCTGTATTACGTCGGCAGGGGCAGAAGCGGGCAGTAGGGATCGGGTCAAAGATGCGAAGCTAATGGCTTCCATGGGATCAACAAGAATGGTGGAGTCCATTCGGGTGGTGGCGGCTTATTGCGTGTCTGCTCAGGCATGATTGCCGGGCTTCATGTATGAGTCCGACATTCCCAAGTTGAAGGAGGCGGCAGAGGGAAAGGCGGAGAGCACAATGGTCAAGTCGGAATATCGCGTCCAAAACGCTGAAGGGGGAGAAGACAGGGAAAAGACAAAGTGGGGTCTCGGGTATAGGGCAGACCACCTATCTAAGCCGCTTCAGTTTGCGACGAGCGTCCCGATCGAGATCGCGATCAATGACGTAGGCAGTGTGTTCGTCGGCGCGTTGAGGATTATGGCCTTGCCCAAGGTTGCTCCTAAGCCCACCGATGAGTTCACCGGGACCCCGCTTTTTAAGTCAAGGGCAACGCTGGCGAGCACCGTAGAAGTGGAAGCGTTGATGGCAGTGGTGGCTCCCTTCTGGTAGACCCCTGCCTGCAAGGTGTCTCCGCTGACTTTCGACTTCACTATGGTATTGGTGAAAGTTGAGTTCTTGACCTTTTCTGTGTCCCCGATATCCACCATGCCCCATGTCACCTTGGTCTGGTCGGCGGTGAGAAAGAATCCAACTCCGCTCAGGCTACCAGCGGGGCCTAGGAGGTCGAGGACCAAGTGAGTAGCGGTGGATTTGGTGGTGTTCTTTACAAGTGTGTAGGTGCCCGAGGATGGGTTTGTGTACAGCAGAGTATCGGCGATGGTCTTGGTGGTCGGTGGGGTTGGTGTCGTCTTACCACTCCCTCCTCCGCAGGCTAGGAGTGCGATGAGACAGAGAGCTGGGATGGTGCTTCGGGTGGTCCGGAAGGCGCTTAACATGGCAGTCTCCTCAGAAGCCAAACAGGAACAGTGCAAGGTCGGTGTCGTCCACGATCTTGTCGCCATTGAGGTCGGCGGCTGCGATCCAATTGGAGCTGGAGGGCGTCGAGCCGTGGGCCCGGGCAAAGGCTGCAAGGTCGAGGACATCGGCGCTCCCATCGCCATTAAAATCGCGGGTTTTGATTGTAATGGTCGCGACATCGGAGGTGGCACCATCAGCCAAGCTGGTTGCAGTTACTACTGCGGTGCCTGCAGTCATGGGCGCGGTATAGGTAGTCGAAGTAGCATTACTGCCAGAGAGAGAGCCGCCGCCAGACGTAATTGCCCATTTAACGGCGGTATTGGAACTGCCCATAACTGCCGCCGTTAAGATTACTTGACCACCCGTTAGCAGTGTTACCGGCTTAGGCGACACGCTGACTGTGATCCCAGGGGCTTGCGTGTAGTTCGCAGTCACGCGTGCATTTCCCGCAATCGTAAAATTTGTTGGGTTCGATGCCGTGTTTGAGAAGTTTCCCCCGATTCCGGACCATCCCGAGAACGTATAGCCCGATGGGGTGTTCGCAGTGAGGCTGATCACGGTGTTCGGTGCGTACCCACCAGTGCAGTTTTGGCCAGTATTCACCGACACGCTCCCAATGCCTCCAGGGCTCGTGCCTGCGGACAGCGCAAAACAGGACACTACCGGCGTGAACGTTGCAATGATGGTTGCATTCCCCGAGATCGTAAACGTTGTTGGGTTAGACGCCGTGTTTGAGAAGCTACCCCCGATCCCTGACCATCCTGCGAATGAATAGCCCGACGGGGTGTTCGCAGTAAGGCTGATCGCGGTGTTCGGCGTGTACCCACCGGTGCAGTTTTGGCTCGTGTTCACCGACACGCT
>CAZPUI010000310.1:0-6490 GCA_964589695.1 uncultured Solibacteraceae bacterium
ACGGTGTCGACGGTAAAGCGGGACCGGCCCTGGGACATGGCCCCGAGGGTGGTCTAGGTCCCCGTTGCCGGGGTCCAGGCTTCCACGGAGGCCAGGGCGGGATCACCCCCCATCACCAACACACGATCATCTGCCAGGCGCAGGGCCCCATGGTGGAAGCGGGCCATGCCCATGGCCGCTCCCGGCGTCCACACCCCGGTGGCGGGATCGAAGAGTTCCACACTGGTGAGGGCTCCTGCGTTGTAGCCCCCGGCCACCAGCACCCGCCCATCCTTCAGCAGGGTTGCGGTGTGGTTGGCCCGGGCCCTGGTGAGGGAACCCACCAGCGTCCAGGTATTGGCAACGGCGTCATAGACTTCTGCGCTGCCCAGGGGGGCACCGTCGTTCCCAAGTCCACCCACCGCCAGTACCTTTCCATTGGCCAGCAGGGTCAAGGTGTGTCGGGAGCGGGCCACCTTTAGAGAGGCCACGGTGGTGAAGGTCGGTCCCTGGCCGTTCACGGTGACCGTTGTCTGGGAAGTGACGGGTGTGCCCGTGAACGGGGTGACCGTAAGGGTGTAGGTGGTAGTCACCGTGGGTGAAACACTGACCGTGCCTTCGCTGGCAATGCTGAGGTTCCCCGGAGTGATGACCCCGGTGCCCCCGGTGAAACTGGCCGAAAGTAGACTGCTCTGCCCTGCGGCAATGCTCGCGGGGTTTGCCCTGAACAGAGCAATGGACGGGGCCGACAGGACCGTGACCGTGATGGCCTGCTGCACCGCCATCCCCATGGGGGGCTTCACCGTCAGGGTGTATGTGGTGGTGACCGTCGGGCTGACCACCAGAGGGGTTCCGCTGGAGACCGCCGTGTTTCCAGGGGTCAGGACCCCTACCCCTCCCCTGAATGAGAAGCTCAAGGTGCTGCCTCCCCCGGCGGTGATGGTCGCGGGGTTGGCGCCGAGCTCCAGGATGGCGGGGGCATCGTAGGCCAGTGACTGCCGCGTACCCCCCGCATGGATCCGCCAGTTGATGTCCGGTTCAGTCCAGATCATCGCCCCACCTTTGATGCCGGATGCGTTCAGCTGCATCTGATAGACCTGGCCCGTGAGTCGGTGCTCCCAGACCAAGTCATCCTTGCCATCCCCATCAAAATCGCCGGTCGCCACGATCTGCCAGTTGGCATTGGCTTCCGTCCAAATCACAGCACCAGCCTGCACGCTGGCAGCCAGGATAGGCTGGGCATACAGCATGCCGCTGACGGCGTTCCGCCACACCAGATCCGTGGTGCCATCTCCCGTAAAATCCGCCAGCACCACGGGCACCCAGGTGGTGTCCGGCTCCGTATACAGCACCACCCCTGAAAGGATTGTGGTGCCGTTCATCATCATCACGTAAAGCATGCCCGTACTGGAGTTCCTCCAAAGGAGGTCTGCCCGGCCATCGCCATTAAAATCACCTGCTCCCTGTACCACCCATGTGGGATCAGGCTCCGTCCAAATGATGGCCCCTGCCCCCTGGGTCGTTCCATTGAGTGGCATCAGATACACCTGGCCGGAAACGATGTTCCGCCACAGCAGGTCGGCCATACCATCGCCATTGAAATCCGCCACCGCCTGGATCTGCCAGTTCGTGTCCGCCTCGGCATGGATCACAGCGCCGCCCTTGACTGTGGCACCATCCATCAGCATGCCGTACACCATCCCGGTCCTGCTGTTCCACCACACCAAGTCGGATTTCCGGTCCCCATCCAGATCCGCCCCACCCACAATCAGCCACTCGGCATTGGGCTCGGTATGCACCACTGCCCCCGGTTGGGGCACGGTGCCCGCCATGGGCATGACGTAAACCGCGCCACTGGTGGCGTGGCGCCAGACCAGATCGGATTTGCCGTCACCAGTAAAATCGTTCCGCGGCACCCGTGGCCCACCCACGAGAGGCCAAAGGGGTGAGGCATGCGGATTACTGAAGGGCTGGCCGAGCACCTGTCCAGGTTCCTGCAGTTGCAGCCCCGCCATCAGTGGTTTGAAGCCGCGGCCAATCATTTGGGGCAGACCTGCCCCAACCGGGGAAGCCGTAAGGGCACTCAAACGGACTACTTCCTGGGCCCCGAGGTCCATGGTCCCCGCCAGTGCGACCCCAAGAATGCACAAGAATCGAGTGACGCAGTTATTCCGGCAACGCGACATGAAACACTCCCAACCAAATTCAGCAATTAAACTATTTCAGGTTCCACTGGGCGCTTCAGACCGAAAATTCAGTCCGCAAGTGCTTGTGATCGCAAACACATCCATCAGCGCAGATCCCCAGGCGCGCAGATAGCCCATACAGTTATGGATGACGCCCCCTTGGGGGGGGGCTTGCCTGCAACGCCAAAGTTTGCTAGCGCAATGCTTCGGCCAGGGCGATCTCCCCCATCTCCTCGAATCGACCCGACAGCAGGTCTACCCCCATGTGTCAGGGGTCGGCCCAGCTTCGGTTGACACCAAACCCATGCGGGAAAGAGCACGATCTACATTGGGGGTTAAGGTTGAGCCCACCCTGTATCTGAAGTTTCTATGTTTGTATGGTGATATTCCGGGGCGGCCGCTGGGGCAGGTTCCGGAACGCAGGGCCACCCTGCATGCAAGCTAGGGAGCCTACAACAATTCTTACGGTCCAAATCTTCCGAAATGAACAGGGATAGAGGCTTCGCTGCGCGGCTTCGAGGATCAGTCCCCCGGACCTGGATGTCTACGATGCCGCCGCCTGGAGCGCCCCCGTGGCCCTCTCCATCGTCAGCGTGGCCCAGGGCGGGGCCGTGGTGCCCTTCCCGGACTTCCGCAGGACCCGCTGATCAGGGGTGACCCTGACCCTGCGCAAGGAGGATGTGGCCGACCGGGGCGGTGGCCCTAGAATGGTCCCTTGCTGCGTCCCCACGACCCGGCCCCCGTCCGCCGACCGAACGGCTCCAGCTTCCCGTACGGTCCTGCGCCCTTCGCTTCGAGTCCGGAGTCCCCATGGTCCCCACGTTCCCCGAACACTCCAGGGCCTTCCGCGTCCGCCGCTTGCTCAACTGGCTGCCCATGGGCCTGGCCTACGCCTTTCTCTACATGGGACGGTACAACCTCACGGTTGCCCAGAATGCCCTGGGGGACGTGATCAGCAAGGACGCCTTCGGCCAGATCTTCGCGGTGGGCGCCGTGGTCTACGGTGTGTCCTTCCTGCTCAACGGCCCCATGGTGGACGGCTTTTGGGGACGCCTGGGCATGCTGGGGGGGGGCTTCGGGGCCATGGTCGCCAACTTCCTCGTGGGCCTTCTGCTCTACGGCCGGGTGCACTGGGGCTGGAACCTCCCCGTGGTGCCGGTCCTGACGGTGCTCTACGCCTTGAACATGTACTTCCAGTCCTTCGGGGCGGTCTCCATCGTCACGGTCAAGGCGCCCTGGTTCCACGTCCAGGAGCGGGGTTCATTTTCCACGATCTTCGGCATCATCATCGCCGCCGGCATCTACTTCGCGTTCGATTGGGGCAAGGCCGTGGTGAGCGCCACCCGGGCCCAGGTCCAGTCCCTTGACCCCGTTGCCTCGGCCTTCGCCTATGTCTTCCGCCTGGGCGGCACCGGGGTGGACGAGAACTGGATGATCTTCTTCGTGCCGACGATCCTGATGGGGATCTTCTGGGTGCTCATGTTCCTGTGGCTGCGGAACACCCCTGGAGAGGCCGGCTTCCAGGACTTCGACACCGCCGAAGCCTCCCTCACCGAAAGTGGCCAGCGCCTGGCCGTCCGCACGGCCATCGTGAAGATCCTCACCCACCCCGTGCTGCGCTTCGTCTGCCTCATCGAGTTCTGCAGTGGGGTGCTCCGAAATGGAATCATGCACTGGTATTTCATTTTCGGAAACGAACTGGGCTTTGCCAAGACCTTCCCCGTGACGCAGCACTGGGGCCTTTCCCTCCTCATCTGCGGCATCATTGGCGCCAATACCACCGGGTGGGTCTCGGACCGGCTCTTCAACTCCCGCCGAGCCCCCATGAGCGCCATCTCCTATGGCTTCATGATCCTGGGGGTCCTTGCCATGGTGCTGGGGTTGGACGGAAGTCTGTGGATCGCCGGCATCGCGGCCCTGACCATTTCCACCGCGGTGATCGCGGTGCACGGGATCCTCTCCGGCACCGCCACGGCCGACTTTGGCGGCACCAAGAACACCGGAATCGCCGTGGGCATCGTCGATGGGTTCGTCTACCTAGGCACGGCCCTCCAGTCCTTCGTCATCGGTAAGCTCGTGCCCGTGGGCCCCGCGGCCAAGGACCCCGGGAACTGGATCGCCTGGCCCCTTTTCCTGCTGCCCTTCGCCATCCTGGGCTTCGTCTTCACCCTGAAGATCTGGAACGCGCTGCCCACCAGGGCCCGGAAACACTGAACACCACGGGGTCAGCCAGAAAAGGAGCCCATGGCCGGGCCGTCTTCGGGGTCTTCCTCCTGGACCCCTTCCAGCATCGCAGCCGCAGGTGCGTGACCTGCCTGCAGACCTGGGATTCGCTATTCGGCCACCTTGGTTTGGCAGTAGCTGTCGCTGGTGGGCCTGCACGTGAAGTAGTAGCTGCAGGAGCAGAATTTCCCTGAATGGGTCGGAGAGGGCGCCACATCCCCGCCGTGGATACGCGTGGCGTCATCCTCCTCCAGGGAGATGATCTGCTCTCGGTTGAGCTCGAGTTTTCGCACGTAATTCTCCATTCAAAAACTGGGGTGAACCCGTATGGATCACCCCAGGGTTTGACTCAGCAGGTCTTCGACGTTACTCGGCGACCTTGGTCTGGCAGTAGCTGCCACGGCTGGGGCGGCAGGTGAAGTAGTAGGTGCAGACCTGGCAGTTGCTTTGGGGAGAGACCTTGGACCACTCCTGGGCCTCGCCGGCGTTCACGGCTTCGAGATCCAGCAGGGATTCGCGGTTGATGGTGAGTTTCTTCATGGTGTTCTCCTGGGTGGGGAAGGCGCCCGCAGTCCGTACGGGTCGCAGGGGTGAATGGAATTCGGCCATGGCGTGCTGGGCACACCGGGCCAACGCGGGCTGCGCCGGAAAGAACCGATTGTGGGAGGATCCGGTGACCTTCTCGGACCCGAAGGTGCCCTTCCATGGCCTGGCATGAACGCTTGGCCGCCGGAACAGGGACCAGCGTAGCTCGGGGACAACCTGCCCCACAGGTGGAAAGAACCGGCTGCGAGGGGGGACATTTCCGGCCCACCCACGCCCGGGGCAGGTTCCGTCGCCATCTGGGGAGGCGAGGTCCCTTGGCTGGACCAGACCAGCTTCCGCGTGAGGACCCGGGAGGTCAAGGTTCATCCATGGCCATGCACGACCGCAGGGGCTGAGGCACCGCGCAAGCACACCCTGTGCTGTTCAAGGTGTGCTTCGACGGCCCCAGCGATCGGATCCTTGACGAACGATTCACGTTGGATTTTCGCAAGGGTCCGGAGCGGGAAGGAAACGGTGTCCCAGGGCCGATGCGCTAGAATCAGCCCTTCTCCCCGGAGTCCCGATGTCCGATGCGCTCGAAGTCCAGATCCGGAAGGCCCGGGGCCAGTTCGCGGCCATGGCGGCCTCCTATGCCTCGGGCACCTTCAATGACAACTATTACAAGCAGGCGGTCATGCTCCTGGCGGTGATGGCGGGGCAGACCTCCTTCCAGGCCGTGGCGGCCGCGGCCTTCACACTGCCCTTCGTCCTCTTTGCCGCCCCCGCAGGCTGGATGGCGGACCGCTACCCCAAGCGGTGGGTGGTCATCGGGGCCAAGGTCACGGAACTCCTGGCCGCCCTGGTGGGGGCCGCGGGCCTGCTGACGGGCAACCTCCACCTCATGGTGGGGATGGTGGGGCTCATGGGCCTCCAGTCCACCTTCTTCAGCCCCGCCCTCAACGGTTCCATTCCCGAGCTGTACCCTGCCGATCATGTCACCAAGGCCAATGGGGTGCTCCGCATGCTGGTGACCATGGCCATTCTCCTGGGCACGGCCCTGGCGGGTATCGTGCTGGACCGCAAGGGAGCGCCCCTGCTGGGGGCAACCCATGGTCAGGGCCTCCTGGCCATCTCCATCGTCGCCATCGCCGTGGTGGGCCTTGTGGTGAGCTTCGGCATCCCCTTCCGCCCCGCCGCAGACCCCACCCGGTCCTTCCCCTGGTCAGGGCCGGTGGACACCTGCAAGGAACTGGCACGGGCCTGGAAGGACAAGCTGCTGGCCAACATCATCCTGGCGGATGTCTTCATCTGGGCCCTGGGGGTCTTCCAGATCCTCGCCATCAACCCCCTGGGACTCACCCAGTACGGCTTTTCACCTGGAAAGACGAGCTTCCTGCTGGCTGCCCAGCTGGTGGGCCTGGGGGGCGGTGGGTTGTTTGCGGGCGATCTGGCCAAGGGGGAGCGGTGGCATCGGGTTCCGGTGCCCGCAGGTTTGGGCACGGCCTGCCTCCTTCCTCCGCCCGCACGCGTGGCCCGTGCCTCCCAGGTCCTCCATGTCCCCTGCCTTTTCGTCTCCC
>CAZPUI010000311.1:0-6484 GCA_964589695.1 uncultured Solibacteraceae bacterium
GACGCCCAGGTTCTGTACGTTCTCGATGAGAAGCACTTCCATGATGGACTCCAATGTGTCTGGCCAGCGCAAAAGCGTTGTCCCCTGACTTGGTTAGGCGGGAGGAATCTCCTGCCAGGGCGCCCTGAAGTTCCAGTGCCCCTGTCCCACGATGGGTTCAGGCCGTGTTCGACAGCGATTCAGCTTAACCTGGAGGGCAGCTCCTGCCAAGCGGACAGCCACCATGACCGACGAACGCCGAGACAGTCGACGCATCATCGTAGGACCCGACCACACGGTACGGTTCCTGGCCAAGGGCCACGCCTTCCACAATGTCCGGATCACGAACCTGAGCCTGGGCGGCTGCTTCGCCACGGTCCGGAACAACGATTCCACCCTCTTCCACCTGGGTACCCTGCTGGAGCGGTTCACCTTCGAGCATTCTGCGCTCTGCCACAGCCCCTTCACGGCACGGGTCACCTTCATTCTCGGAGGTCCCCACCAGCGGATGGAATTCCTGGGACTCGGGATTCAGTTCCTGGAGCCCCCCACGGACGTTTGGACCAGCCTTCGGGCCTTCATCGAGGCGTATCCCCGAGAGCTTATCCGTTAATAGCGCGGGACCGCGGCGGAGGTCAGCCGGGATGCACCGCTAGGAAGGGCCCGCAGGGCGATGTGGTTCATCGTTCAAGGGCCCTGACAACGCGGGGCAAATGGCCGCCCGCACGTGCCGTATGGCACGTGCTCGGAACGCGAATGCGTTCCGTCGGCCATTTGCAGCTGGCCTCGCCCCAACGGGCTGGGGGTGGCGGGATCGCCGGCTCTGCGAAGCAGCGCTTCGCAGGAGCGCGTGCCCAGATGGCACGCGCGATAGCCGCCGATCATGCTGCGTTAGGCGCCTTGGCGGTAGTCCCGCTATCGCCTGCGTCGCCTGCCTTGCCTGACTCGCCCGGCACCCCCAGCGCGGCGCCCGACCTATTTACGGATAAGCTCTAAGGTTGGCCTTGGCTGCCTTGAGGTCGTTCCACACGGCCCTTCGGACATCCTCGGTGTACTGGCGAAGCACGTAGGCTGGGTGGAAAGTGGGCATGACAGGAATCCCCCCCAGCATGTCCAGATGCTGCCACTGGCCCCGGACCTTGGTGATCCCTTGCTCCACACCCAGCAGCTCCCGCAGGGGCGTGGCCCCCAGGGTGACGATGACCTGGGGGCGAATCAGTTCGATTTGCCTTCGAAGGAAGGGTAGGCAGCGCCCCACCTCCTCGGGGAGGGGTGTGCGATTGTCGGGTGGACGGCACTTCACCACGTTGGCGATGTAGACCTCACTTCGCTGAAACCCAAGGGCAACGATCATCTTGTCCAGAAGCTCGCCCGCCTTGCCCACAAAGGGGCGACCCTGGAGGTCCTCGTCCCGACCGGGCCCCTCGCCAATGAACATGAGACGGGCTTGGGGATGACCTTCCCCAAAGACGAAGCGCAGGCGCCCCCCTCCCAAGGGGCAGGCCTTGCAGGTGCAGATGGTGGCCTCCAGATCCTCAAGGGTCTGGGCAGCCTCCACACGGTCTGCCGGGGGATTCAACACCGGATCGGTGGGCGGGTTCCACTGGGTCGGCTTGGGCTCGGGCCGCGGGGGTGGGGGTTGCGGCACTGGCGGCGCCGGGCGCGGGGTTTCCACGGCCTGCACCGGGGGAGGCAGCTGATCCACGGGCGGCACCAGCCCCATGAGGCCTAGGTCCTGAAGGGCGTCGCGCCAAGCGTGCAGCGGATTCGACATGGATCCAGTCTACCCCGTCCCACCCCAGTTCCAGGATCGGGTTGGGGTAGACTGGGCCCGAGGAATCACCCACGGAACCTTTCCGGGGGTGCTGGCATGATCCTCACGGAGCGAACATGCAAGCGGAACTCCAGACCGAAACACCCTTCGGAGATCTTTCCCAGTTTCACGAAGCCTTTGCGGCCGTTTATCCCCGTCTGGTCAGTTACGCCCGTCGTTACGGTGCCACCTACCCGGAAGACATCGCCCAGGAAGCGTTCGTGATTCTCATGCAACGGGAAGAGCCGGTGGAACACCCGACGGCCTTCCTCTATGGCACGGTCAGGACCTTGGCCCTCACCGAGCGTCGGCCCATGAAGAATCAGAACCTCAGCCTGGACGCCATCCTCCTGGATCCTGGAGGTGCCCCAGATGCGGAGGACGCCCTCCTGGGGGTGGAAGTTCGCACCCAGATGCGGAAACTCAATCCCACCTTCCGCGAAGCCCTCTGGCTCTTTGTTGTTGAAGGTCTCTCCATTCGGGAGATCGCCGATATCCTCGAAATCCCTGAAGCCACCGTCAAGACCCGTATCCACCGTGCCAAAGCCCAGCTCCGCGACCAACTCAACCCCTCAGGAGGCATCCATGCCATGGCTTGATCCAGCTCGGCGGATCGAATCCGACGAAGACCGGGTCCTCCGTGCAGAGCTGCAACAGCTCCTCGCCTTGCCACCCCCGGCAGAGGCCGCTGCACCCACGCCAGACACCCGTGCCCTGGCGGACGACCTCCTGCGGGAGGCCCTCCGACGCCGACACACTCCCACCCTTGTGCCGCGCCCCCGGCGCCCCAACCGCCTGCTTTTGGCGGCTGGGCTTCCCCTGGCCCTGGCCCTGACGGGAACAGGCATCTGGGGCTTCCAGCAGAAACGAAAGGCCGAGGCCCTGGCCCTCGATGTGGCCCGCAAGGAAGCGGAAGTTCAGCGCCTGAACCGAAGCCAGCAGCAGGCCATCGAGCGGGAGCGGTCCCTCCATCAGCCCAATACCGAGATGGTCAAGGAGAAGAAGCCTGTGAAGGGGAAGCACGACCCCGCGGAACTGGTCATTCCCGGCCCCCGAACCAATCGCAATCCCATCCTGGAGACCTCTCAGGTCAAGGATCGCTGAACCTCCGACCATCCCGAAAACCCTCCACCAGCCCCGGTCCACCCGGGGCTGCTTGGCATTAAGGAGGGTAGGATGGGGGCAGAGGAAACCTCCCATGGCGAACGCTGTTCTCGTCCTCATCCTGATGCTGAGTGCCATCTCGGCCATCCTGGCCGGCATGGCGGTCTTTGCGAACAATCGCCCCCCGGACACCCGGCTGGGCGAGGTGCTCAACGACCTGGATGAAGTCAAGGGCCTGCTCCAGCAGGTCCAGAAGCAGGTACTGCAGATCGAGCGCCGCCTGGACAAGGACATGAAGGAATCCCGGAACGAGATCCGCGAATCCCTGGACCGGGTGGCGGAACGCATCGAGCGCCGGTTCATGGAAGCCCTCAACTAGCACTTTCTGCCAAGGGGCCTCAATCCAGGCGGGTTCCCCCTGGGCCGCGCACATCCACGGCTCAGCCTGCCTGGGTGTTCAGCCCTGGGGTCCAGCCCCGCTCATTGAGCAGGCGCACCCCGGTGATCCGGCTCAGGCGGAAGGTCATTTCCTCCTGGTGGAGGTGGCAAAACGCCCTGAGGTGTTCGCCTTCGATGGCCCTGGGGGTCACGCGGCGCAGTTGGCTGCGGTGGGCGGCCAAGGGCATGTAGGTAATCTCCACCATGAAGTGATCCCCGGCAGCGTATTCGAGGATGCGCTGGGCCTCTTCCAGGGCCTGAACGCCCCCTCCCACATTGAGCATGGGCACCCGGCGCATGACTTCCTGGTAGAGGTTCGGATCCTCGGCCTGGATCTTCTGAAGGGCGGCCTGGATGCTCTGGCGCACAGGGTCCAGGTGGTGGTTCATGCCCTTCAGATCCACAAAGGCCAGGCAGGCCAGGGACCAGAGGTAGAGGGATTCGTCCCCATCCAGGCTGATGGGCAGGAAGCGGCCCGGCTTGGGCAGGAATCCCGCCTGCTTGAGGAGGGCAAAAGCATTGCCCGGCCCATTGGCCTCCATGACCGTGTCCGAGATGGGGGTGAGCTGCAGGGAGGCCAGCTCGGGACGAAGGCGCAATTCCGCAGCCAATTCCGGTGTCCGGGCGCGGACCAACCGAGCCCCCTGTTCCACCTCCACCTCCCCCAGGCGGGCCTCCAGATCGTCCAACAACTGATGGAGGGTCTGGGGCAAGTGGTGGGTCCCGCCCAAACGGGCCTTGATCTCCCCCATGGGGATGCCATTGTCCAGGGCCCGCACAAGGGTATCGGCCCCGAGGCGGAAGCCCACCATGGCGTCCAGGGCCTCCACCTCCGCCACCTGAGCCAGGGCCAGGAGACGGTGCAGGTTCTGGGACATGGGGGTGAGGGCCTCCAGGGTGGGCTGGACCACAAGTGGCTGCTCCGCCAGCAGGGGCGCCCAATGGGCCTCCGTCCCGCGATGGTCACGGGTCAAGTATTCCTGGGTGAGGGCCTCCCCGTGGATGGTGAGGGTCACATGCTCGCCAGCCGCATCCATGGCCACAATGCCCACGCGGCACAGGAAGGGCAGGAACACGCCCTGGGTTCGAGCCAGGTCAAGGGGATGCAGGGTCTTGAGGAAGGCCAGGAAGGGTGCGGTCTTCAGGTTCTGACCGCGCCGCTCGAGGAGATGCTGGATGACGAAGCGGCGGTCCTCCGCGGGAGGCAGGTTCCAAAGCTTGAGGTCGTCCTCGATGAGCTTGGCGAAGACCCGCTCCGCCACCCATCGGGGGGGATGGGAAAGTACGGCGGGCATGAGGGTATCCACCCGCCCTTCCCGGCTCCACAGGAGGCCCAGGCGATGCAGCAGGGCAAAGAGCAGGGTGGCATCCCGCTCATCCTTCAAAAAGGCATTGCGGTTGAGGATCTGGCCCAATTCCTTCTTGGCCGGGAGCCCTCCCTTCAGGACCCTGATGCCCGAAGTGCAGCGCAGCAGGACAGAGGACACCGCCAGGGCGAATCCATAGGTGGGGATCTGAAGCATGTCCGAGGCTTCCGTGTCCTGGAAGCTCAGGGAGCCCTCGTCGAAGTCCGCCAGGGCGTCGCTGGTGCGTTCGGCCATCACCCACTGAGCCTTGTGGGGCAGAATCAGGCCGAGATCAAAGAGCTCCTCGGCCACGGTTCCTTCCGGCTGGGTACCATCCTCCGCCAAGCCCTTCAAGGCCAAGAGGTGCGAGCTGGACAAATCCGCCAGGGTGTTCGTCAACTGCTTGTTGTCCTCCAGGTGGAAGACCATGGTCTTGAGGAGCCGCATCCTCCAGTCCCTGCCATCAGCCCACCGCTGGGGCACGGGCAGTTTCCGGCGATCACAGATCTGCCTGAGTTGCTCATCCGTGCAGCCCGAAAGCAGAAGGTAGTGGGAGTTCGGCATGGGACCTCGCTCGCACCCGACAGTAGGTGACCGATCAGTGTCCCACGACATGGGCGCAAATTCCACGTTTGTTCTTCCACGGAAGCCCGCAGCAGGTCTCGAGAAACCCTACGTTGACGCACTTCTGGGCCCATCCTACGCTGATGGGTTCGAGCCCTGGAGCCCCTCCGGCCTGTACCCATGATCGCAATCCGACCCGACAACCCCCTGATTGTCCAGAGTGACCGCACCCTCCTGCTGGAGGTGGCCCACCCTGCCTTCGAGCAGGTCCGAGACGAGTTGGCCCGCTTTGCGGAGCTGGTGAAGAGCCCGGAGCACATCCACACCTACCGCATCAGTCCCCTTTCGCTCTGGAACGCCAGTGCCTCGGGCGTGGCCTGCCAGGACATGGCCGACACCCTCCAGCGATGGTCGAAGTACCCCGTTCCCCAGAACCTGCTCCAGGAGATCCAGGACCACGGCACCCGGTACGGCCGCCTGAAACTGGTGCGCCTCGGGGAGAGGTTGGCCCTGGAGATGGCCGATCGGGGGCTTTTCTGGGAGATCACCAACCAGAAATCCCTGCTGGGCCTCCTGGCAGAGCCCTATCCCGACCAGCGCGGGGTGTTCCTCAAGGACGGCATGCGGGGGGAGGCCAAGCTTCAGCTCATCCGGCTGGGTCACCCGGTCCAGGACCTGGCAGGCTACAAGGACGGTGATCCCCTCGAACTGAGCCTGCGGGAGACCCTGCTGGGCTCGGGCCGCCCCTTCCGGCTGAGGGCCTACCAGAAAGCGGCCGTGGATGTCTTCCACGCCGGACGCCGCCCCCAGGGGGGGGCGGGCATGAGCCCCGGCTGGGCCATCGTGCCGGCGGCCCGGGCGGTGGCGGACCGGGAGGGCGCGGAGGGCCTGCGGTTCATCAAGGGGGTGGTCGCCGGGTACGACATCGGCTGCCGCATCACTCAGGCCCTGGGGGTGGAGAACGTCCGCAAGCGCGCCCTCTCGCTGCACGGCATCGGCAGCAATTTCGGGTCGGCAGCGGCCGCGGCCTCGGTCCTGGGGCTTCCGGCAGACCGGGTGCGGTACGTCTTCGATTACACGGCGCAGCAAGACTCGGGCAAGTACTACTGGGTGCGCGACACGGACCACGTGGAGAAGGCCTTCGTGTTCGCCGGGATGGGCGCCCGGAACGGCGTCACCGCGGCGATGCTCGTCCAGTCGGGGTTCACCGGGGTCGCGGACGCCTTCAGCGGCGAGCACA
>CAZPUI010000312.1:0-6479 GCA_964589695.1 uncultured Solibacteraceae bacterium
CATCCACCCGAAGGATCTCGGTGTCCCCCGCCTCGGTGCTGCGCTGGGCGAGGCGCAGCTGGCCTTGGTTGTCGAAGATCCAGCCCGCCACCCGATCCGTGTTCTTCCGCACCAGGGTCCGCTCGCCCGTGCTGATCTTGACCTTGTAGAGGTCGTGCCAGGAGGCATCCCGGTCATTGAGCCCCACGTAGAGCGTGTCCGGATCCTGCTTCGGGAGGCTGCTGAGGACGGCCCGGGCGCCCTTGGCGTCGGTCAGGTTCCGGGCGGCGGGCACCGCCTTGCCCTCGGCATTCGGTGCCCCGGGGTCCACGGCATACAGGTTGTAGTTCTCGTCGCCGTCCTTGTCCTGGATGAACATGATCCACTTTCCATCCCGGCTCCAGAAGAAGCCCGGCACGGGGCGCTTCGGATCGGCGGTGATGGGGCGGGCGGCGCTGTAGGGCTCGCCGGTCTTCTTCACCCACACGTTCTGGACGTCCTTGAAGGGCTTCGTGAATGCGATGTAGCGACCATCCGGGCTGATCTGGGCACCGCCGATCTCTGGGTTGCCGAAGAAGATTTCGCGGTCGAGGACGGGGGGGACCTTGGTCTTGGCGGGAGCCTTGGGGGCGGCGCCCTGGGCGGCGAGGGTCAGTCCCAGGCAGGACGTGAGCAGGGTGGACAGGACACGGGACATGGCATCTCCTCAGTTCGGGCACCCGTGAAGGGGCCGGGGGGTTCTGGAATTCCACGCCCTGGCCAGCCGTTGGACAAGCCCGGCCCGGTGAACGGACATCTGGGATCGATCAAGCGCCACGCGTCTCCTATGGAATCGGCGGCCGTGGTCCCAACCCCGCTCACCCTCGGACTCGTCCGTGAGCTCAGGATTGATCCTTCTCCAGGTCCACCTCCAAACCTATGGGGTCGCCTCCATTCATCAAAAGCAAGGGAGGTCTAGGCCTTCAATCCCCATATTTCTCCACAACAGTCAGGATATTGCGCCTTAATTGCATCTTTTCAGGATTCCGCTCCGAGGCCTCAGCGAAATCATGCAGCCTCGTGCTGCGAGCCTCGGCCCCCAAGCGACCGGGAGCCCGTCGCCATCGTAGCCGGTCGGACCAACCGGGTGTTCGGGTGAACATTCGGACTAGCTTTGCACTCTCGCCTACCCTATTCCGACCCGCAGTTGGCCGCGGGAGAGGAGCCTTCATGCTAGATATATATCCAGACGTGCAGTGCGAAACCCTGGCCACTGAATGTTGCTTTCCGCGAAGACGCCAACCGCACCAGGAAGGGCAGGGGTCCAGAGTGCAGCGCCGTCCTTCGGTACATCGTGCTATACCTCCTCCGGCAGGATCCCAATCCCAGGGGGAGCATCAAGTTCCGACGCCTGCGGGCGGCCATTTCACTTGAATACCGAATGGCTACACTATTTGGATTCCTTGGCAAACAGAAAGAATCATGACTGCAATTATTTGATAATACGGAAGCCCTGTACATGTAGTATTCTGTGTCACATAAGGCGCAATTGGAAGATTAGTAGAGAGGGTCGCATCGGGAACTGATTGCACAGACACAATTGCTTCAGCGGTCATAGATTCACCCGAAGGAGGTGTGACTGTCAGAGTAAATTTGGTCGTCTCTGATGGATTGACCAACAATGTCGCACCACTGGTGACGGCAATATTACCAGGTGTAATAACTCCATTACCGCCCTTGAAAACAAAGCTCAATGTGCTACCTTCACCAACTTTAATGGATGATGGTTCAGCTTTAAACAGCTCAATTGATAACGGAACGGGAACGCTTACCATATCATAAAGCTCCGCAGTCGTTTCTCCAGAACCTTGACCACCTGTAAAAAGGATGCGCCTTGGACTCACGAGTGTGGCCGTATGATTGCTGCGGTTTTTTTGCAAAAAACCGAAGGGGGCAAACGTGCTTGTGGCTGGGTCATAGATTTCAAGGTGATAGGAATTATGCATAGCGCCTCCTCCCGCAAAGACGACACGCCCATCAGGCAAAAGCGTGGCCGTCAATCCAGCCAGCCCATGGGGCATCTGAGAGTTAGTGGGACTAAAGGTCTGAGAGCTAGGATCATAGACCTCAGCCGCAAGAGGCGTTTCGCTGAATCCTGATGCAATCAGGACTTTTCCATTATTTAACAACACGGATACACCGCCCCAGTGGTCACTTGTCATGGTCGCCGAAATGGACGTAAACAACCCTGTGACTGGACTAAATAGTTCTGCAGTATTGTTGGAACCACCCAAAACCAACACGGTGCCATCCTGAAGGCGTACGGCGAGATGATCCCGGCGGGGAGATGTCATTTGGGCGGCAGTCGCAACAAATTGGCCTGTGTCAGGGTTGAATATTTCAGCAGAATTCAATTGCTCTGAGCTTCCATTGCTTCCGCCTGAGATGAGAACCTTGCCTCCATCCAACAACGTGGCGGTATGAAATGCCCTCGGGGTACCCATGGAACCGGTCTCAGTAAAAAGACCCGTTGCAGGATCAAAGATCTCGCACTTTGCAAGAGTTCCCGAAGATCCATTACCCCCAACCACAAGCACCCGGCCATCCGGAAGCGTCGTGGCAGTGTGCCAAAACCTAGGATACCGCATGGGTAAACCTTGGTGATACAGTGGATTTGCTGGGTCGATTATTTCAGCATGGGGCACCCCAAGCCCGAAACCCCCACTCAATAAAACTTTACCATTGGGGAGCAAGGAAGCTTTGTGGCTAAATCGCCCACTCATGAGGTAAAACAATTGAGATCCTGGTTGTCCCTCAACACAAACGCTAACGATAGACGTAACCACGGTACCCGCGAGGTTTTTCACAGAAAGAGTAAACACGGTGGGTGATGTAATGCTCCCCGTACTGATTTTGACGCCACTAGAAACAATCCCAATACCCCCGTCAATACTGCCAACCTCTCCATTTGAAGTCGTAAACTGGGCCATCATGGTTGCGGACCCACCGGATGCCACAATCCCCGGTTCGCACATGAACAGATGAATCACTGGAGCAGGAACCAATATCAGCGACAGGTTCTTGGTGTCTGAGCGCCCAGTCGCATTTGAAGTCACCACACACTGTAAGGCGAGGGTTCCCAAAGTGCTTCCAGTATAAAGATTAACCTTGTGAGCGCTTGAGGTTCCTAGGATGACCGCCCCCGTCGGGTTGCCATTCAAGAAGGACCATTGGTAGGTACAACCCGCCTGGGTCTTGACCGCAAATCCATAGACAGCAGCTTGCGTAATATATGGGGCACCTGGGAGTTGCGTCGTAATGGTCGCGTCCGGACTCGCGTTGACAGTAACTGTGGTTTGCCCCGAAACGCTTGAGCCAACTGTCGGCGTCACCGTGAGGGTAAAGGTCGTCGTCTCACTCGGACTAACAGGAAGGGTCCCGCCGCTGAGCACAATGGTGTTCCCTGGGGTTATGATTCCCACACCGCCGCTAAAAGCAAAACTCAACACACTGTTTTGCCCGGCTTCTATGGTTGCTGGCGAGGCATTGAAGGAAAAAATCTGAGGAGGTGCATCTTCCAAAACGAGTTTCGTCAACCTGCCCTGAATTGTCCAATGAACATCGGGTTCGGCCCACACGGCCGAACCACCCTTTAGAGTCAATCCATTCAATTGCATCTGGTAGACCAGCCCCGTTGTGCGGTTCCACCAGCACAGGTCATCCATGCCATCCCCATCGTAATCTCCCGTCGCCACGATCTGCCAATCCAGGCTCGGCTCCGTCCAAAGCGCCATCCCCGGCTGGACGGCCGCGTCAACGATCGGTATCGCATAAACCATGCCCGTCGAGGCATTCCGCCAAAGCAAGTCAGTCGTCCCATCGCCATTAAAATCTAACAGCGCCACCATGCGCCAAGCAGGGTCAGGCTCTGTGTAAAGCACCAATCCACGATGAACTGTCGTTCCGTTCATCAGCATCAGGTAATTCATTCCTGAGGCATTGTTCCTCCAGAGAATGTCCGCCTTGCCATCGTGATCGAAGTCCCCTGCGCCCATGATCTGCCATTCCAGGTTGGGTTCTGTCCAGATCACAGCCCCCGGCATTTGAACTGCCCCATTCATAGGCATCAGGTAAACCATACCCGTCGCTCCATGGCGCCACAGAAGGTCAGCTTTCCCATCCCCGTCGAAGTCTGCCGCAGCTTCAATCTGCCAAACGGTATCGGACTCAACATGAACCACACTGCCACTCTTCACAACCAAACCATCGAGCAACATGGCGTAGACCATGCCCGTATTCCGGTTCCACCACACCAAATCTGCCTTGCCATCACCATCCAGGTCTCCCGTAGCAACGATCTGCCAGAGAGGGTTTGATTCTGTCCAGACAACAGCACCAGACGGAGGAGCAAAGCCATTCATGTACATCACATAAACCATACCTGATGAGACGTTCCGCCAGATCAAATCTGAGCGACCGTCCCCGTTAAAATCAGCACGCTTAGTGGACGACAATCCAGGGTGGACTGGGATCGAGACAGCCTGCGATTCCCCTAGAGGTTTCCCAAGTTGAGTGCCTGGGGGCTGCGTCTCCGCTTGTTCACCAATATTTGGGAACACGCCACTTGCCGTCGTGGGTAGGTGCTTAATTTGCTCCAACACTGAGGTGGTGCTGAGTCGAAGGGGTGACTGAGCGAGTAAATTGGTCCCGAGAACACCAAAAGTGACTAAGAGACCCAGAAGAGATCGCAACGCCATGATTCACTCCTTGCAATTATTTGAAATACGATCCTCCCACATTCTCCCACAGGCACACCCTCTTAAAAAGATGTCCATCACGGGGTTTGGCGATTCCTGGCAATCGCCCCCAAATCCTTAAATATCACATTTTAAAATCATGGGAACCGAACGGTTTTTGTGCTCGCGGCGCAAAGACCAACTGTCCTAAGCAACATTTCCGAAGTCAGCCTGGGCAGACGACCCAACTCAATCAATGCTGGGTGCAGTTCTTCGCACCCTATGCATGCCGTCAGATTGCACGGAACCGGCCCTCTCCGGACTCGGACGTCGTTCCCCTGCCCCCTCATAACCCTCATTGGAGTTCTCCATGCCTCGCCCCTGGTTGACAGTTACCGCCGCCGCCCTGCTTTGCCTGGGCTGCACCCAGACCCCCGACTCCCCGACCCTGTCCCCTGTGGCCCCCCCCCAGGAGCCCTTGGTAGAACAGCAGGTTCCCAACCTGCGCTCGGCCATTCGCCTGGAAGGGGAGTCCTATGAGGAAGCGGTGCTGCGCCACGACAACCTCCGCGCGAAACACCTACCGGAATACGCCTCCACCACCCTGCTGGCCGCCACGGTGAAGAACAGCCAAGTCGCGGTGGCCCAGGCCGATCTATCTCGCGTACCGGTCTGGAGCGACGCCAACATCAAGGCCCATTTCGATTACTCCAGGGACCTGCGCTTCCAGACGGCCTCCAACAATCCGAACTTCCAGCGGCGCCTGACCTGGCTCTACCCCGATGATGGCTGCTACGCCCGGGCCGAGCTGGTGTGCTCCAAGGCGGCGGAATCAGGTTTGACGCGCCCCTACAAGCTCTTCTCTTTCGGCAACCTCGCGGTGCGCACCACCAATCACCCCAATGGCCAAGTGAGCTGGTGGTACCACGTGGTGCCCGTGGTGAAGAGTGCCAGCACCAACGAGTGCCTGGTCCTGGATGCGGCCATCGACCCCTCCAAGCCCCTGCCCTGGAAGGACTGGCTGCTCAAGCAGGTTCCCGCCCTCACCAGCGTCAAGGTGACCGTGGCGGATACCAATGCCTACGATCCCGACAGTCCGGTCACGGGGGGGGCCAACCAGGTTTCCACCGCCCTGAGCGACCAGAAATATACCTTCCTGCAGTACGAGTGGGACCGCCAGGTGGCCCTGGGCCGGGACCCCAATAAGGTGCTGGGTGCCAATCCACCCTGGCTGGGCACCTCCACGGACACCGTGGCTCCCACCACCAGCCTGACGTCACCGGGTGCCGGGAGCACCTTGACGGGCACCGTGACCCTCTCCGCCAGCGCCAGTGACACCGTGGGCGTCACCAAGGTGGACTTCTACGTGGGGACCAAGCTGGTGGGCACGGATACCACGGCCCCCTATTCCATCGCCTGGGATTCCAAGTCCGTGGCCAATGGTTCCTATGCCCTCAGCACCCGGGCCTTTGACGCCGCAGGCAACATGGGCACCTCCGCCAATGTCACCGTGACCATCTCCAATGTCACCGTGCAAGGCAGCGAGGTGGAGCCCAACAACAGCAGCACCAGCGCGCAGGCTCTGAGCACCTCGGGCATGACCATCCAGGGCACCATGGGTTCCAGCACGGATGTGGACTTCTTCTCCGTCTCCCTGGCCCCCGGGCGCACCCTGGCGGCGGTCATGACACCCAATGCCTCCAGCGACTAAGAGCTCTATGTCTACAACAGCAACATGGTGCTCATCGGTCGCGCGGAGAACCCCCCGGGGGTGGCGGATTCCGT
>CAZPUI010000313.1:0-6476 GCA_964589695.1 uncultured Solibacteraceae bacterium
CCGCATGCGTCGAAGGTGGCCCTCCAGTCCCTCCAGGGGGATCCACTCCGCAAACCCCAGGCCTTGCACCCCGGGGTTCAACCGGTCGAGGTCCAGGGCCTCCACGAAATGGTGCCATTCCTGACGGGTGGGCAGGGTCTGGCGCAGGGAAAGGTACTCCGCGGCCCCCCGGAGGATCTGCTCGTGCACGGTCATGCGGGTGGTGATGCGCTCCCGCAGCAGCACGGCCTCTGCCTGAAAACGGTCCCGGATGCGCCGTGACTCCGTGCGCCAGGTGAAGAACCACATGGTGAGCGCCATGCCCAGGGAAAGCACCAGCCCCAGCCAGGGCAGCCAAGACCGGGGGACGATGGGCTTTAAGCGCGTCATGGCCACCCCCAGGCCGCAGGAGGGTCAGGGATCCGTCCTCCACGGGCTCTCATCGACCCCAAGGATGGGGACCTGAATCCAGGACCTGCGTCCCTGGAAGGCCAACCCGTCCGAGGTTCCCAGTCAGGCGCCCCCATCATGGCGCTCTTCGACCTGCTGGGGCGGCGCTGGGCCATGGGCATCGTCTGGCAGTTGAGCCGGGGACCGGCCACCTTCAGGGCCCTGCAAGCTTCCTGTGAATCCATTTCTCCTTCCATCCTGAACAGCCGCCTCAAGGACCTTCGGGAGGCCCTGGTGATCGAACGGACCTTGGACGGTTATGCACTGACGGACCTGGGCCGGGAGCTGTACCAGCTGCTCGAGCCCTTCGGTCCCTGGTCCCTGGAGTGGGCCCGACGCATCGCCCCCGAGGACGCGGCCCGCTGGGAGGCCTGCCGGCTTGGGCAAACCAGAGGGTCCGAGTAGGGATCCTCAGTGCTTCTGCCACACGAAGGTCTGAAGCCCGGGCTGGGCGCCATCCATGGAGGTGTGCTCCCAGCCGCAGATCCACACAGCCCCTTCGAAGGTGACCTCCTGACCGGGCCCCTGGAAGGTACTCGGCGCCCAGGGGGCGGGGGTCAGCACGGGGGGTTTGCCGCTGCGCACCTGGACGGTCCTGGGGACCTGGGTCACCCGGCCGGGGGCAGCATCGAAGCCGATCTGGACGCTCTGTCCCGGGGCAAGGTCCCGGTTCCAGCTTTCGCAGCCCAGGGTGAAGACCCCGTTCTCCTGGGACAGAATGCGGGCATTCCACACCGAATGGAACGTCCGGTTCCAGGTGAAAGCGAAGGTCTCGGTCCGGCCTCAGAAGCGGGATCCCGCCGACCAAGGATGAACCGGGCTAGTGGTGGCTCCAGATGCCCGGGGAGGTGACCCCGGGCTCGGCGATTCCGGCACCGTCCTGGATGTACTTGCAGATCCACACCTTGCCCTTGTGGGTGACCTCGCTCCCGATGGGATAGTAGGTGCCCGCCTGCCAGGCCGGGGCCGTGAGCTCCTGGGGGTAGCCGCTGCGCAGCTGCAGGCTGCGGGGCCAGGACTTGATGCCGCCGGGGGCGCCATCCAGCCCGATCACCACGGACTGACCGGGCTGGAGGGTGCGGTTCCAGCTCTCCCCCGCCAGGGTGATGACGCCGTCCTTCTGGGTGAGGATGCGGGCATTCCACACCGAGTAGAGCCTGCGGTCCCAGGCGAAGCTGACCTGCCAGTTGTACATGGGCTCGTTGCCCGCATTGGTGACCTTCAGGCTGCCCGTGAACCCGCTCCCCCAGTCCGACTCGGCTTTTGAGGTCGCGCCCTTGGCGGCCAGCCGGAAGAGGGCGCGATTGGCCGTGGTGACCCAGGGCAGCCCCACCTCGGCCACCGCGATGCGCCAGGCCTCAAAATGGCTCATGGGCACGGCACCCATGGGACTGGGGGCCAGGACGGGGCCGGTATCCTTGAAGCGGTCCGTCTTCTTCACATGCCAGAGGCCCCCGGGACCGTAGGCCAGGTCATTGGTCAGGGGCAGCTCGGGGTGGGCTGTGTGCTCCGTGGTGTATTTGCTCGTCACCTTCATGCGAGAAACATTTCCCTGAAGGTCGCTCATCCAAGCTTCGTCGGGTTCCCCCGCGGTGATGCGATCGAAACCCCGGTTCTCATCCACGGCGGGCGACCAGGGTCCCCAATTGGTTGCGCCCATCTCCGAATCGAGGCCATGGAAGGGAAGTCCGCCATTGTTGTCCTGTCTGCGCAGGTCCAGCACGTACGCCCGTCCCCAGGCGCCCACGGGTCCCGCGGCCACGTCCCGCATGTGGAGCATGAACCCGGAATCGAACACCGCGGACTTGCCCGGTGTCACGAAGGGACGGTCGGGCATCCCGGACCAGTAGGTGCGCCAAAGCCTTCCCATGGCATCCACGGCAATGCCCCCGGTGCGGGGCGAACCGTCCTCCATGAAATATTTAGCAGACTCCCAGCGGTTCCCCAGGTATTCCATGGTCTGGACCCCCAGCCCCTGGATGTCCCCCATGATGAACACCTTGCCGGCGTTGGCCGCCACATCCACGGCCCGGGCCCGGGGGGTGCCCGTGGCCACCTGGGTCCACACATGGGTTCCCTTGCTCAGGTCGGGCCCGGTGGGGATCTGGCCCATCAGGGCCGTTGTGGAGAGAAGGACCGTGCCGAGGCGGGTAAGGGGCATCATGGTGAGGATCTCCAGACACGGAGTCTGGCGAACCCGGGGCGTCCACAGGTCCCAGTTCAAGAATTGGGACCCGACCGAACTTCCCAACCGACCCCACACCGCAGGGGTGTCTCCCCTCAGGGGACCTGCAGGTCCAGGGTCGTGGATTGACCCGTGACGCGGTCCAGGGCCACCCGGGCCTTCACATGGCTGGCAAGGGTCTCCAGGTAGGCCAAGTAGACCTCGCTCTGGGTGCGCTGGGCGTTGTTCCATTCCCGGGCGGACGCGTTCCCGCGCTGGTAGCTGCAGAGGATGCCCTCCAGGACCTTGTCGGGGTCCTGGGGGATGCCGCTGCGGTAGGCGGCCAATTGTCGGGAGACCGCCTCGAATTGGGCCAGAACCCCCTCCAGCTCCGCCCGGGTCTGCTGTTCCTCGGACTGGATCTGGAGCCGGGACTGGGTCCGGGCCCCCTCCGCCAGGATCAGCTCCCCCTTCGGGCGCCGGGAAAAGGGGAGGGGCACACTCACGCCGAGGCTCAGGGACTTGGAACGAAGGGCTGGGGAGGGGAAGGGATTGCCCTCGCCATCCACCCCCGTGGGGATCACCGCCGGGGTGTGGTTCAGCCCCACGGAGAGGCCGAGGTCCACCCAGCGGTTGGCCTTGGCCAAACGCAGGCCGGCCTCCGCCACCTCCAGGGTGTGCCGGGCCTTCACCAGGGCGGGCCGGTGCGCCAGGGCCAGGGCCAGGAGGGCTTCCCGTTCCACGGAAAGGGGCTTCAGGTCCAGGGAACCCGTGGCCCTCACGGCGGTCCAGGGCCCCCCCAGGAGGCTGGCCAAGAGGGCCTCGGCCCCCCGCAGCTCCGCTTCCGCCGCCAGGACCTCCCCCTCGAAGCGCCGGGCCTCCACCCGGGACTGGGTCAGCTCCAGCCCCCCGATGTCCCCGGCGCCGTGGCGGAGCTCGTTCAGTTTCAGGAGTTCCCGGAAGCCCTCCAGGGTCTTCCGCTTGCGCTCCAGCACCAGGCGTGCCCTGAGGGCGTCGGTGTAGGCCCCCACCGCCGTGGCGCGAAGCTCCCCCAGGTAGGCGGAGAACTCCGCCTGGGTTCTTCGTTGCTCACTTTTCGCCACCTCCACACGGGCGCTGCGTTTGCCCCCCAGTTCCAGGGTCCAGGCCAGGCCAAGGTTGAACTGCGTCGGGCTGGTGGGCTTGGCGGGGCCGTACAACTCCTTGGAGGAGATCCCGCCGCTCAGTTCGGGGTCGGGCAGGAGCCGACTGAGGGCGACCTGGGCCTCGGCCATGGGAAGGTTCTGGCGCTGGGCCGCGGCCTCCAGGTTGGTGCGCAGCACCTCCTCCACATAGGCCTGGAGCGTGAGCTCCCGGGGGACTTCGGCCTGGGCCGCCGCCACCCCTGGGCGGACTTCGCCGCTCAAGCCTGACGCGGCGGATGGGCCCGGCCCCACCACCGCTCGGGAAGCACGGAGAGGAGGACGGGAAGCATCCGGGCGGTCCCCCTCGATCAACGGACTCGCAAGCAAGGGCATGGCGAAAGGCAGAACCAGCAGGAAGGCGCGTCGCATGGGCTATTCCGGGGTGTCGTCGAGGGTGGGTCGGCGCCGCTGTCGCGCCTCCACCAGGCTGTAGAGGACGGGCAGGACCAGGAGGGTGAGGGCCGTGGCGGAGACCAGGCCCCCCACCACCACCGTGGCCAGGGGACGCTGGATGTCGCTGCCCAGGCCCCGGGCGAGGGCCGCGGGCAGGAGTCCCAGGGCCGCCACGGAGGCCGTCATGAGCACGGGGCGGAAGCGCTCCGTGGCCCCCAGGAGCACCCCCTGGTGCAGGTCCCGGGACCGGGCGTGGCGGTTCAGGTTGGCCACCATGAGGATGGCGTTCTGGACGGACACCCCGAAGAGGGCGATGAAGCCCACGGCGCTGGACCCATTGAGGGTCATGCCCCGGAGGTGAAGGGCCACCAGGCCCCCCAGGAGGGAGAGGGGCACCGCCAGCAGGATCAGGGCGGGGTGGCGCAGGTTGCGGAATTCCGTGAAGAGCAGGACGAACATGATGAGGAGGGCCAGGGGCAGGATGAGGGCCAGCCGGGCCTGGGCCCGGGCCTGGTTCTCGAACTGGCCGCCCCAGCGGACCTCGTAGCGCCCCCGGTCGAAAGTCACCTTCTCATCCAGCACCCGATGGGCCTCCTTGAGGAAGGACGAGAGGTCCCGCCCCCGGAGGTTCAACTTCACCGTCATGTGGCGCTTGGCCATCTCCCGGGTGATGGTGCTCTCCCCGGAACGAAGCTCCACCCGGGCCACCTGGGAGAGGGCGATGTGGGCTCCCGTGGGGGAGGTGATCACCAGATTGCCGATGGCCTCGGGGGAACTGCGGGTGTCCGTGGCGAAGCGCAGGGCCAGGTCGTAGCGCTTCTCGTTCACGAAGACCTGGGCGATGGGGCTCCCGCCAATACCGCTCTGGATGAGGTTGGCCACATCCGCGGCGTTGATGCCGTACCGGGCGGCCATGGCTCGGTCCACGGTGATCTGTACCTGGGGCAGGGGAGGTTCCTGGTCCACCCCCACGTCCGCGGCCCCGGCCACCCCCTCCAGGGTCTCCTTGACCGCGTTGGTGATGCGCCGCAGCTCCCCGAAGTCCTCGCCGTAGATCTTCACCACCAGCTCGCTGTGGGCCCCCGCCAGCTTGTCGTTCACCATGTCGATCATGGGCTGGGAGAACCCTATCTCCATGCCCGGCAGGTCCCGGTACCGTTCCGCCATGCGGTGCACCAGTTCCTGCTTGGAGATGCGGGGTTTCCAGGTGTCGTAGGGGTGGAGGCCCACGCAGACCTCGATGTGGGAGGGGGTCCACGGGTCCGTGCCCTCGTCCATGCGCCCCAGCTGGGTGACGATGGTGGAGACCTGGGGGAATTCCAGGGTGGCCTTCCGCAGGTCCGTGGCCATCTGGGCCCCCTTGTCCAGGGAGATGCCCGGGGGGAGGTTCACCTGGAGCCAGATGGAACCCTCGTCCAGTTCGGGCATGAAGTCCCGCCCCAGGGTGAAGCCCAGGACCAGCACGGCCCCCAGGGTGGCGACGCCGATACCCAGGGCCCTCCGGGGCCGCGCCAGGAGCTTCGCCAGGCTGCCCTGGTAGGCCGCGGTGAGGCGCTCCAGGATCCGGTTGTGCCGCACGGGGCGGGCCTTGCGGTAGGCGAAGAAGGCGAGGCCCGGGATGAGGGCCATGGCCACGGCGAGGGCCCCCAGGAGGGAGAAGCCCACGGTGAAGGCCATGGGGGAGAAGAGCTTGTATTCCACCCGCTCGAAGGAGAAGAGGGGAATGTAGGCGGTGATGATGATGAGGGTCGCAAAGAAGACCGGCTTGGCCACGATGGCCGCCGTGGCGTAGGCATCCCGCAGGAAGAGGGGCCGCCCCTCGCGGGCCTCCCGCCGCCGCAGGATGGATTCCATCATGACAATGGCCCCATCCACACGATCCCGAAATCGATGGCCCCCAGGGAGAGCAGGTTGGCCGGGATGTTCAGGTGATTCATGAAGATGAAGGCGATGAGAAGGGCCAGGGGGATGGTGAGGGCCACGATGAGGGCGGCCCGGGGGCTCCCCAGGAAGAGGAGAAGCACCAGCACCACCAGCAGGATCCCCTCCACCAGGGTGCGGGACACGGTGTGCACCGTGGCGTCCACCAAGGTGGTGCGGTCCAGGAAGGGCACCACCTTCACATCCCGGGGCAGCCCCTTGGCGTTCAGTTCGTCCACCGCGGCGTGGATGCCCTCCAGGACCTTGGAAGGGTTCTCCTTCTTCAGCAGGAGCACCAGCCCCTCGATGCCATTGTCCTTGTGGTCCTTCCCCAGCACCCCCTGGCGTTCCTGCACCTTGTCGAGCTGGCCGGCCTTGCGGTCGAG
>CAZPUI010000314.1:0-5971 GCA_964589695.1 uncultured Solibacteraceae bacterium
AGAATCTGCTGGACCGCAACTACCAGCTGACCTCCGGCTATCCCCTGCCAGGCCGCGCCTGGTATTTCAACGCCCGTTTCCGCTTCTAGGAGAGTTCCCATGCGCATCCTGCCCGCCCTTGCCATGCTCAGTGCCCTATCCATGGCCCTCCTGGCCCAGACCGGCCCCTCGCTTCCCACCCTCGAGGGCTGCCTCGCCAAGGGCGGCAAGCTGAGCTCGACCCACACGAAAGGGCTCCCCCTGTACCGACGGCTGGTGAAGGTGGCGGATGCCGGCGGCACCTACCGCGCGGCCCTGGAGGCCGAGGGCTATGCCCTCAAGGACCTCCTGGAGCGCGCCGAGGTCAAGAAGAAGGTGGACGATGGCTTCGACCGTCCCCTGGACACCTTCCTCACCGTGAAGGGACGGGACGGCCGCCAGGTGGTGCTCTCCTACAGTGAAATCGCCATGGCCGGGGACGGTGGCCCCCTTCTGGTGGCGAAGAGCCGTCTGCTCTTCCCCCACCACCACGCGCCCCTCAAGGCTGGAACGAACGACCCCACGGTCTTCCTGGGTCCTGCCCAAAGGGACCGCCTGAACCTGGCCAGCTGCACGTCCTGCCACAACGGGGACCCGCTGCTCAAGCTCTCCGTGCCCAAGGGCTGGCTGCTGGTGGTGCCCTCGGATGGCTTCGGCGGCCGCTTCGTGGAGGATGTGGCCAGCCTCACCCTCCACCAAGTGGGTTCGTCCGTGAAGAAGGACAAGGATGGGACCAAGAACACGGTGGTGGAGGTCCCGGAACTGGTGGAACCCGATGGTTCCCGGCTGGCCCTGACCCCCGAGCGCTATGCCGCAGGCACCTCCCAGACCCACGCGGATGCCACCTACGGCATGGGACGCGGCTTTCACGGTCACCGAACCTGGGTTGGCAAGGACTTGGCCGACCTGCTGCGTCCCCTGCTGCCCCCAGGTTCCGATCCAGGCCAGGCCCTGGTGACCGTCACCGCCGCCGATGGTTACCGGGTAACCTTCTCGGGCACCGAGGTCTTTCGGGCCAATCCAGGGCGCAATGTCATGATCACCGACCGCATCAATGGCAAGCCCCTGGGTCCGGGATCCGGCAAGTACCACATCGTCTCCAAAGGGGATTTCTACATCGATCGCGACGTCCGGATGGTGAAGGAGATCCGCCTGAGCTTCGTGAAGTGAAACCCCTGCGAACCGGCCTGCTGGTGCTGGTCTGCCTGCTGGGGGCGCCGGCCTGCCGGCGGGGTCCGTCCACCTCCGGGGGCCGCATCCTCGTGGACATGGACCACCGCTCGGTCCGGGTCCCCGCCACCGACCAGCTCCAGCGGGTGGCCATCCTCACCAGCCCTGCGGTACAGATCGCCTACCCCCTGGGCGAGGCCCAGGTTCGAGCCCTGCTGCATCCGGAGGACGCGTGGACACAACGTTGAAAGGCCTTCTCCTCCCCACCCTGGCGCGCCTGCGCACCCTCTTTTCGGTGTCCCCGGAATGCGTCCCGGGACACCTGCGCATGGTCGTGGTGAAGCCAGGCTGGACCGCCGTGCTGGGCACCGAGGGTCAGTGCGGCGCCGCCATGAACTTCACGGGCCATGAAGGTTCCTTCGGTCCCACGGCGCTGGACCAGGACTGGGTCCAGAGCTGGGTGGGTGCGCCCCTGCTGGATCTGGCCGCGGAAGCCCTCCTGCGGCCCAGCTGGCAGGAACGGGCCATTGGGGTGGCGGCCCTCAGCGCCCTGAGCCAGCCCTTCCTCAGCCCTTCGGCCCTGGCGCGTCGGGGCCTCCAGGTGGCCGAAGGGGATTTCGCCGCCGAGGTCCGCCCCTCGGATGTGGTGGCGCTCGTGGGGTACGGAGGCATGGTGGGCCGGCTCCTGGGCCGTTGCCGCGAACTGCACGTCCTGGACCTGCGCCCCCGGGAGGCCTTCCAAGCCCTTGCGATCGGGGCGCGGATCTTCCATAGCCCCGAGGACGTGAGGGTCCATGGCCCCGAGGACCACCCCGAGGTCCTGGGGATGGCGGATGCCCTGGCCCTCACCGGGTCCGCCCTGGTGAATGGCACCCTGGCCGACCTCCTGGAACTGGCCCCCAGGGCACGGCTCCGCATGGTGTACGGGGCCAGCGCGGGCTTCATCCCCGACGTGCTCCTGGAGGCCGGGGTACACCTGGTCCAGAGCCACCGGGTGAGGGACCCCCTGGCCTTCGAGACAGGCATGCTCCGGGAGATGAGTCTGGAGGCCGTCATCCAGCGCACGCAGACCTTCCAGACCCTGCGGAAGCTGATGGGATGAGGCGGGCGGCCCTGCTGGGGGCGGTGGCCCTGGCCGCTGCCCTGGGAGCCCTTCTCCTTGGGCCCTTCCCCGCATCCCCCGCGGAGGTATTCCAGACCCTGGGCAGCGCCCTGGGCCTGGGGCGGGCGTCCTCCCCAGCCCTGGAGGCCGCCATCCTTCAGGTGCGCCTGCCGCGGGTCCTGCTGGCCATGCTGGTGGGTGGCGCCCTCGCCACCTCCGGGGCCGCCTACCAAAGCGTGTTCCGCAACCCCTTGGTCTCCCCCCACGTGCTGGGGGTGGCCTCGGGGGCCTCCTTCGGCGCGGCCCTTGCGATCCTCCTGTCGGCGCCACCCTTGGGGGTGCAGGCGGCGGCGTTAGGTGGAGGCCTGTTGGCGGTGGGCCTGGTGCTCCTGGTGCTGAGGACCTTCCGGGAGGCCTCCGTGCTGCACATGGTGCTCCTGGGGTTGGTGGCCAGTTCCTTCTTCTCCGCCCTGGTTTCCCTTCTCACGTACATGGCCACGCCCGACCTCAAGATGCCCGCCATCGTGTTCTGGCTCATGGGCTCGCTGTCCAGCGCCACGCCAAGCACCCTGGCCTGGGCCGCCCCCCCCATCCTGGTGGGCCTGGCCGGGGTCCTGGTCAGTCGCTGGGCCTTGAACGTCCTGTCCCTGGGGGACGAGGAGGCCAGGAGCCTGGGCCTGGATGCGGGCCGCTGGCGCCTGGGGCTCATCCTGGCCTGCACCCTCATGACGGCTGGGGCCGTCTGTGCCTGTGGTGTGGTGGGCTGGGTGGGCCTGGTGGTGCCGCACCTCGGCCGACTCCTGGTGGGCCCGGACCACCGACGCCTCCTGCCCGTGACCCTTGTGCTGGGGGGAATTTTCCTTCTGGGGGTGGATGGGGCCGCCCGCACCCTCAGCCAGGCGGAGGTGCCCCTGGGCATCCTCACCGGACTCATCGGCGCCCCGGTCTTCGCCCTGCTCCTGCTGAGGATGGGGTGGCGTGGATGAGCCTGGAACTGCGCGAGGCCAGCTTTCGGTATCCCAAAGGCCCCTGGGTGTTCCAGGGCCTGGACCTGACCGTGACCTCGGGGGAAGTGCTCTGCCTGCTGGGTCCCAACGGCTGCGGGAAGACGACCCTCCTCAAATGCCTCTGCAGGCTCCTGGACCTAACCGAAGGGCGCTCCCGGATCGGGTCCCATGGGGGCCCCCTGGATGCCCGAGCCCTGGCCCGACAGGTGGGTTTCATCCCCCAGAGCCATGACCTGGCCTTTCCGTTCACCACCTTCGAACTGGTGCTCATGGGAAGGACGCCCCACCTGCCCCCCCTGGGAAGCCCCACGGCCCGGGACGAGACCTTGGCCCTGGAAGCCCTGACCCGGGTGGGCCTCGACACCAAGGCCCATCACCTGTACAGCGTCCTCAGCGGCGGCGAACGTCACCTGGCCCTCCTGGCCAGGGCCCTCTGCCAGGCCCCGTCCTGCCTGCTCCTGGATGAACCCGTGGCCCATCTGGACCTGCGCAACCGGGACCGCGTGTTGGCCATCCTGTCGTCCTTGGCGGAAGAAGGCTATGCCCTCGCCTTCACGGCCCATGATCCCGCCGTGGCGCACCGCATCGCCCATCGGGTGGCCCTCATGCATGCAGGGGGAGCACTGACCCTCGGGTCCACGGACGAGGTCCTGACCGAGGCCCACCTTGGGAGGGCCTACGGACTGGATCTGGAAGTCCTGCGAGCCTCCACGGTCAGGGGGCGCCGCGTCCTCCTGGTGTCCACCTGACAATTTGCGTGCAATTTGCGAGCATATGATGAACAAGTCTTTACACTGCGTATTGCTTTTGTTAATACTTCGACCAGGAGGCTCCCCATGCGCTGCACCCGTCTTCTCCTTGCCTTGGTGTTCACTTCCAGCTTCCTGGGTGCCCAGGAGACGCCCCGCTTCGTGCTGCTGGGCAGCACCATCGGCCCCATCGACGCAGGCATCGTCGAGGCCCTGGAGACGGCCTTCGAAAAGGAAACCGGCATCCGGGTGCGCCATGCGGGGGCTGGCACCGGGGCGGCCCTGGACATGGCGAAACGGGGAGGCATCGACCTGGTGATGGTGCATGCCAAATCCCTGGAGGAAGCCTTCGTGAAGGAGGGCTTCGGCACCCGGAGGATTCCCCTCATGTACAACGACTTCGTCCTGGTGAGCCCCGCGTCGGACCCCGCGGGGATCAAGGGTCTGAAGTCCGCCACCGAGGCCCTCAAGACCCTGGCCGCCAAGCAGGCGCCCTTCCTCACCCGGGGGGACAAATCCGGCACCCATGTGGCGGAACTGGAACTCTGGGCCAAGGCGGGGCTCACCCCGGGAGGCGGCTGGTACCAGGTCTTCGCCAAGGGGGCCGAGGGGAACGCCCCCACCTTGCGCCATGCGGACCAGACCGGCTGCTACACCGTCATCGACCGTGCCACGTGGCTTGCCCTGAAACCCGAGCTGAAGGGCCGGATCCTGGTGGAGGGGGACGAGGCCCTGATCAACCACATCAGCCTGATCCCCGTGAACCCCGCCAAGGTGCCGGGGGTGAACGCCGCGGATGCGGCCCGTTTTGTGGCCTGGCTCACCCACCCCGACAAGGGCCAGAGGGTCATTGGAACCTTCGGGAAGGACCGCTACGGTGCGCCCCTGTTCTTCCCCGAGGCCACTGCGCCCAAGTAGTCGATTTTTTCAATCGCCATCCCAGCCCCGCCTTGCCGGGGCGCTTTTTTCCTTTTCGTTGTATTTCCCTGGAGCCATCGATGTCCAACGCCCGCTTCCAACTGCCGGATTCCTACAACGAGCCGGTTCTGTCCTACGCCCCCGGGTCCCCGGAGCGCCTTCAGCTCAAGGCCGAACTGGCCCGCCAGTCCTCCAGCACCCTCGATATTCCCCTGATCATCGGTGGCAAGGAGATCCGCACCGGGGCCACGGCCCAGGTGGTCTGCCCCCACGACCACCACCACGTGCTCGCCACCTACCACCTGGCGGGGGAGGCGGAGATCCGCGCAGCCATCGATGCGTCCCTGGCGGCCAAGCACGATTGGGAGGCCACCCCCTGGGAGGACCGGGCCGCCATCTTCCACAAGGTGGCCAGCCTGGTGTCCACGAAGTACCGCGCCAGACTGAATGCCGCCACGATGCTGGGCCAGTCCAAGAACGCCCACCAGGCGGAGATCGACAGTGCCTGCGAAACGGCGGACTTCTTCCGCTACAACGTCAAATTCATGGAACAGATCTACGCCAACCAGCCGGCCAGCAACCACCACACCTGGAACCGGGTGCACTACCGAGCCCTGGAAGGCTTCGTGCTGGCCATCACCCCCTTCAACTTCACGGCCATCGCCGCCAACCTCCCCACGGCTCCAGCCATCATGGGCAATACGGTGGTCTGGAAACCCGCGGGCACCTCCGTCCTGTCCAACCACGTGCTGATGGACATCTACCGGGAAGCCGGGCTGCCGGATGGCGTGATCAACTTCATCCCCGCCCCAGGCCCCCTCACGGGGCGGCTGGCCCTTGCCCACAAGGCCTTCGCCGGGCTCCATTTCACAGGTTCCACGGGCGTCTTCAACGACCTTTGGCGCACGGTGGCCCAGAACCTGGAGACCTACCGCATCTACCCCCGCCTGGTGGGAGAGACCGGTGGCAAGGACTACATCTTCGTGCACCCGGACAGCGACCTCGAC
>CAZPUI010000314.1:5981-6464 GCA_964589695.1 uncultured Solibacteraceae bacterium
TTCTTCGAGGGACTGGAGAAGGCGCGGGCCAACGGCCACGACCTGTCCAAGATCGACTCGGTGGCGTCCTTCTTCGTCAGCCGCGTCGACACCGAGATCGACAAGCGGCTGGAGAAGCTCGGCAAGAACGACCTGCGTGGCAAGGCCGCCATCGCCAACGCGCGCCTGGCCTACGAGTTGTTCGAGCAGAAGAGCGCGACGGACCGCTGGAAGGCGCTGAAGGATCGCCTCCTGGACCGCATCGCCCAGATCCGCATGGGGGATGTGCAGGACTTCCGCAATTTCATGAACGCAGTCATCGACGAAAAGGCCTTCAACGGGACCATGAACGCCCTGGACTATGCCCGTCACGCGTCCGACGCCGAGATCCTGGCCGGGGGCACCGGGGACAGGTCCACGGGCTGGTTCATCGAACCCACCGTGATACTCACCCAGGACCCCCACTTCCGCACCCTGGAGGAAGAGCTCTTCGCCCCGGTGCTC
>CAZPUI010000315.1:0-6455 GCA_964589695.1 uncultured Solibacteraceae bacterium
GGCACTTGGAGCTGGCGGCCCTTGTGTGTCGTTGGGTGGGCGTCGCAGTCTGGAACTTCCACAACTCCAACCGGGTCAATCGGTACGAGGCCACGGACACCACCATGGACCTCCAGGCGGAGTACGAGAAGCGCTACCGCAAGTTCCGCAACCTGCCCCAGCCCCGGATCACGGAGATCAAGGCCGATGTGGACCTCTTCCCGGAAGAACTGCGGGCGGAGATCCGGGGGCACTACCGCATGGAGAACAAGAGCGGCCAGCCCATCGGAGAACTGCATGTCATTCTCGACCCCCAGGCGAAACTGACCCGATTCCATTTCGCCCCCGCGGACCTGGTGCTGGATGACACCGAAGTGGGCTACCGGATCTTCAAGCTGAAGACCCCCCTGGTCGCAGGGGCGGCCATGGACTTCGATTTCAACGTGGAGCTGGCCTATCGGGGTTTCACCAACAGCGGCCGACCCACGAAGGTCAACCACAACGGGACCTTCTTCAACAACCGGGAGTGCATGCCCACCTTCGGCTATGACGAAGGCGGGCAGCTCACGGACCGCTCCGAGCGCCGCCGCCGGGGCCTGGGCGAGGTGCCGCGCATGGCCAAACTGGAGGACGAATTCGCCCGCCAGAACAACTACCTGACCCAGGATGCGGATTGGGTGAAATTCGAAACCACGGTGAGCACCTCCCCGGACCAGATCGCCATCAGCCCCGGCTACCTTCAAAAGGAGTGGATGGCCAATGGTCGGCGCTACTTCCACTACGCCATGGATGCGCCCATGCTGCCCTTCTTCTCCTACCTTTCGGCACGCTGGCAGGTCAAGCGGGGCGACTGGAAGGGGCTGCCCATCGAGGTCTACTTCGACCCCCAGCATCCCTACAACGTGGACCGAATGATCACGGCGGTGCAGAAGTCCCTGGACTACTTCACGGTCAACTTCTCGCCCTACCAGCACCGCCAGGTGCGCATCCTGGAATTCCCGCGCTACGCAGGCTTTGCCCAGAGTTTCGCCAACACCATCCCCTACTCCGAATCCCTGGGCTTCATCGTGGACCTGCGCAAGGACGAGTCCATTGACTATGTCTTCTACGTCACGGCCCATGAGGTGGCGCACCAGTGGTGGGCCCACCAGGTGATCGGTGCCAATATCCAGGGCTCCATCATGTTCAGCGAGTCCCTGGCCCAGTATTCGGCCCTGATGGTCATGGAGAAGGCCTACGGCCGGGAGAAGATGCGACGCTTCCTGCGCTACGAACTGGATCGGTACCTCCAGGGGCGCGGTGGAGAACTGGTGGAGGAACTGCCTTTGGATCGGGTGGAGAACCAGCCCTACCTCTATTACAACAAGGGCTCCCTGGTCTTCTACCGCCTGCGGGAGGAACTGGGGGAGGAGACCCTGAACCGAGCCCTGGCCAAGTTCATCAAGGCCAAGGCCTTCCAGCAGCCCCCCTACACCACCTCCCGGGAGTTCATGACCTTCCTGCGGGCGGAAGCTCCACCGGAGAAGCAGGAAGTCATCACAGACCTTCTCCAGCGCATCGTGTTCTATGACCTACGTACCACCGAGGCCAAGGCCACCCCGCGGTCCGATGGCAAGTACGACCTGACCCTGACCTATGAAGCCGCCAAGCTCCAGGCCGACGGCAAGGGCCAGGAGACCGCCCGCCCCATGAACGACTGGGTGGAGGTGGGTGTCTTCGCCCGGAAATCCAGTGACGACGAATCCAAGGAGAGGACGCTGTCCCTGCAGAAGCACCACATCACCCAGTCCAAGGGGAGGATCCACCTGGTGGTGGACGAAAAGCCCTTCGAAGCCGGGATCGATCCCCTGAACAAGTTCATCGACCGGGTGCCCCTGGACAACCGGAAGCGGGTGGAGGTGAAGTAAGGGACCTTATGCTTTGGGCTTGAGAGCCTTGGCCGCCAGCTCCAGCACATCGTGGTTTACCACCTCGCCATGCCCCACTTCCCCGGAGGCGTTGTTCAGCATGACGTAGCAGATGGGGCAGCCCACGGCGATGCCCTTGGCGCCCGTCTCCGTGGCCTGCTCGAAGCGGGCGTGGTTGATGCGTGACCCCAGCTTCTCCTCCAGCCAGAACCGACCGCCCCCCGCGCCACAGCACATGGTGTTGGCCCCGTGGTGCTCCATCTCCTTCACGGACAGGCCGGGGATGGCCCGGAGGATCTCCCGGGGGGCCTCGGTCTCGGCGTTGTACCGGGCCAGGTAGCAGGGGTCATGGTAGGTGAGGACGGTGTTCACCTCCTCCGTGAGCTGCAGGCGGCCTGTCCGCACCAGTTCCGCCACGAACTGGGTGCCATGGACCACCTCGAAACGGCCGCCGAAGGCTGGGTACTCGTTCTTCAGGGTGTCCAGGCAGTGGGGGCAGTTGGTGAGGATCTTCTTCACCTTGTGCTCGCTGAGGGTCCCGATGTTCTGTTCCGCCAGGGTCTGGAAGAGGTACTCGTTTCCGAGCCTCCGGGCGGAGTCACCGGTGCACGTCTCCTGTTCACCCAGGATGCCGAACTTCACGCCTGCGGCCTTGAGCAGCTTCACCAGCGCCTTGGACACCTTCTGTCCCGTGGCGTCATAGGAACCTGCGCAGCCCACCCAGAAGAGGAACTCGGCGTCCTCCACCTCGGAGATATGGGGGACAGCCATCCCCTCGGCCCACTTGGCCCGATCCGAGGGGGGAAGGTTCCAGGGGTTGCCCCGGCGTTCCATGGCCACGAAGGCCTGCTGCGCCTCGGCGGGGAAGTCGCTCTGTTCCAGTGTCAGGTGGCGGCGCATGCCCACGAGCTTGTCCACGAAGGTGATCTGGAGGGGGCAGGCGTGCTCGCAGTAGCCGCAGGTGGTGCAGGCCCAGATGGTGTCGGAACTGATGGCACCCCCCAGGTCCTTCACCGACCAGGGGGCCTTTGCGTCGCAGGGTTTCCATTCCGCCCCCTCGGGCACGGGCCCGCCCAGCAGGGGCCTGTCCTCGGGCACGGGCTGATCCTGGCCCATCTTGTCCAGGGGGGTGGCGTTGAGGTAGTCCCGCAGGTCGTTGCCGAAATTCTTGGGGCGCAGGGGTTTCCCCGTGCGGGTGGTGGGACAAACCTCCGTGCAGCGGCCGCACTCGGTGCAGGTGTAGAGGTCCAGCATCTGCTTCCAGGTGAGGTCCTGGATCCGGTTGATGCCGAAGTGCTCCGCCTCCAGATCCATGGGGGCCATGCGCTTCAGGGGATCCAGTTCCCGGAAGTAGAGGTTGAAGAGGGAGGTGAAGACATGGAAGTGCTTGCTGTAGGGCAGGTAGTTCATGAAGCCCAGCAGCACCACCAGATGGATCCACCAACTGGTCTTGAAGATGACCGACAGGACCATTGGACTTTGTCCCTGGAGGAGACCCGCCATCCAGAGGCCGACGGGGGAGCTCGTCTTCCAGGATGGATCCTGGAGCAGGATGAGGGCGCCGTCCGAGAGGAGGTCCGTCACCATGAGGATGGCAATGAGCGACAGGGTGAACCAGGCGGCCCGGCTGTTTTCCAGGCGGCGGGGGCGGGCCAGCAGCCTGCGGACGAAGGCCATGCCGATGCCCAGGAGCACCAGGACGACAAAGATATCCTTGGTGAACTGGTACCCCGGCCCCAGGGGGCCCAGGGCACGGGTGAGGTGGAAGCCGGGGAAGAGGCCCTCCAGGATCACCCCCCCGGAACGCAGTGCCAGGACGCAGAAACCCCAGAAGATCAGGAGGTGGTAGAGGCCGGCATAGAGGTCACGGGTCATGCGGAGCTGGACGAAGCCTTCCAGGATGAGTCCCTTGAACCGCTCGCCATGGCGGTTGAAGCGATCGTCCGGCAGACCGGCCCGCAGGTATGCAAAGCGCATGCGCAGGCTGTGGAAGAGCATGGCGAACGCAAGCGTCACCACCGCCCAGATCACACTGATTTCCAACACATGCATGGGACCTCCTGAACGTCGATGCGAAGGTGGATGGTGTCGCTGCGGCGGATCATCCCAGGATGTGGCCGGCGCGGCGATCGTCCGGCATGCCCGGATGCTCACGGCCTTCCGCCACGGGCACATCGCTAGAACGACCATACAACAGGAGGCTCAAGGGGTTCAAACGGGCCGGGAGGGCCCTCCAGCGTGCTTTCCCCCTGGGAATTCCCGTGACGGCCATGGAGAATTGGTGGAGTCCACCACGCCGGGTGCCCCTCCATGTCCGATGCCTCTCCATGTCTGAACTGTGGCCACCCCCTGGCGGGCCCCTTCTGCTCCCAGTGTGGCCAGCGGCGCCAGCACCGGCTCATGCCCCTGGGGCACCTGCTCCATGATCTGGTCCACGAGATTATCCACGTGGATCACCATGTGTTCTCCACCTTCTGGCAGCTGCTGCGGAGGCCGGGGCTCCTCACCGTGGATTATCTGGAGGGACGCCGGGTGCGCCATCTCCCTCCGGTGCGGCTCTACCTCATCACCAGCTTCATCCTCTTCCTGGGGTTGGGGTTCATGGCCTCGCGGCTCTCCACCTTCCAGAAGGGGGCCAAGGGCCTGGTGGTGGGAACGTCCGTTTCCCCGGAAACGAAGCGTGCCGTGGACACGGAGATGGCCAAGCATGGTGTTCAGGTGGATCCGAGGGTGCTTCAGGCTGCGGGGGCGGAGGCCAAGGGCGGAACCTCGAATTTCGACGCGAAACTCAACCAAGGGGCACAGAAGATCGCCAAGGATCCCTCGGTTCTCCTCACCAAATTCTTCGAGCTTCTGCCCAAGGTGATGTTCGTCCTGCTGCCCATCTTCGCCCTGGTGCTCAAGCTGCTCTACGTCAGGCGGAACATCCTCTACGCGGCCCACTTCATCTTCTCCCTGCACGTCCATACCGCGGCCTTCCTGCTCTTCCTGGCTGGGATGGGGCTCGGCTACCTTCCCGGCCTGGGGGGATGGAACGTGCTCATCCTGGCGGTGGTTCAGCCCGTCTTCCTGGCCCTGGCCATGCGCCGAACCTATGGGCAGTCCTGGCCCAAGACCCTGGTGAAGGGGGCCCTCCTCAGTGCCATCTACCTGCCCCTGCTCACCCTCTCCACGGTGGGGACGATCGTCTGGGCCGTCTACAAGGCGGCCTGACGCTGTCGCTTCAAGAGCGCCTGGATCTGGTTTTCCAGTTCACCCAGGAACCGGGAGCGGTCCTTGGGGGTGTAGGGCTTGGGCCCCCCACCCATCTCGCCCATGTCCCTCAGGAAGGCGCTGATCTCCCGGCTGGCCAGGGCGTCCCCGATGCTCGCCTCCGTGAAGGGGCGACCCCGGGGATCCAGCACCCGGGTCCCCTTGGGCAACAGGCGCGCCGCCAAGGGAATGTCCGCGGTGATGGCAATATCCCAGTCTGTGACCCGGTCCACGATCCAATCATCCGCCGCATCGAAGCGCCCGCTCACCACCACCATGGCGATGAGGGGATCCCGGGGCACGTTCATGCGCCCATTGGCCACCACGTGGACCTGCAGCCCGTGGCGGCGGGCCACCCGGTAGACCTCTTCCTTCACAGGGCATGCATCGGCATCGATGTAGAGCTGGATCATGGAACTCCTTGTCTTGCCCATGATCCTATCGATCACCTGGAGACAGCCACCTGAAGGTGATCCTTGGTCACCGCTCATGGGTCAATCGATCGCTTTGGGTGTGACGGAAAACTGAGATTCGAAGTTTAGCGTACTGGCAACATCCGTCTTTTCATGATTTGAAACACGGAGGACACGGAGGACACGGAGAAAGCACGGAGACCTTTTGGAGGGGGTAAGGAGGTACACGGCTCGGCAGATCAGTGCGAACAGTTTGTCGAGGCAAGCTCGCCCAAGGCTTCCCGGCCTGCCCGCTTGCGCGGGGCGTGCGGCAAGGCCGCACGCGTTCCAGCAGGGGCACAGCCTTGGAGAACACATGCGTGCTCCCCGGCTGTGCCCCTGCTGGAACCAGGCCAGAAAGCCAGGTTCCGTGAATTGCCAGACGCTTTGCTCCGTGTTCTCCGTGTTTAACCTGCCCTTCGGTTCCGGTTGGATGCCGCTCTGAGCCTTTGATGGCCTTGGATTCCTTGGTTTGGGCGCCACCTGAATGGTTTCGCTCCAATCACCCTAGGCATTGCGGCCTCGCCGCAGTGCCTAGCTTCACTCCATCAACTTGTGGGGCAGGCTCTCGATCCTGCCTGCGGGGGACACCAGCATGTAGTTAAGCTTCCGCTGAAGCTCGCGGATGGTATTGGCGCCGGCATAGGTGAGGCCCGAGCGCAGGCCGCCCACGATATCGGCGATGATCTCCGCTTCGTCCTCCCGGTAGGGCACCTTGGTGGCCACACCCTCCGCCGTCTTCCAGCCCGTGAGGCCCCCCAGGTGGTCGTTCGCCACTTCCTTGCTGGCCACGCCCCGGTAGACCTTTGGGGCGGGTTTCGCCTGGGCACTCCGCAGGGGCTGCCCGGCCGTGGTCCGTGTCGAG
>CAZPUI010000316.1:0-6420 GCA_964589695.1 uncultured Solibacteraceae bacterium
CTGTTCCAGGTCCGCCAGCCCCCACGTGGTGGCAGCAGCCTTGATGCGGGGAGCCGCGTCCCATCCCCAGTGGTGGAGCTTGTGCTCCAGGGTCTCCAGCTCGTCGTGGAGACGGACTTCTGCCTCGCCGCTCACCCCGTGGAGCTGGGCCATGACCTGGGCGTGGCGGTCCAGCAGGGCCTGGTGATCCGCCACCGCCTCTGCAAGGGCCATGGCCACGGTGGCCCCGGGGGCAAAGGTCGGCTCCTGGGACAACCGAGCCACCCGCAGCCCCTGGGTCAGGACCACCTCACCCTCATCCGGCGTGTCCTCCTGGGACAGGAGCTTGAAGAGGGTGCTCTTACCTGCACCATT
Source organism: uncultured Solibacteraceae bacterium (assembly GCA_964589695.1). Taxonomy (GTDB): domain Bacteria; phylum Acidobacteriota; class Holophagae; order Holophagales; family Holophagaceae; genus CAZPUI01. The sequence goes on from CAZPUI010000316.1 coordinate 355, forward strand.
GCGACCAATGAGACCCACCTTCTCCCCCTGCATGAGCCCGAAGGAGAGCCGATCCAGGACGGGGTGGGCCCCGAAGGCCTTGGAGACCTTCACGAGACTGAGGGCAACGGGCATGTCTACTCGTATTCGATGGTGGCGGGGGGTTTGCTGGTGATATCGAACACCACCCGGTTGATGCCCTTCACCTCGTTCACGATGCGGCTGGCGCAGCGCTCCAGCAGGTCGTGGGGCAGGCGGGCCCAGTCGGCGGTCATGAAGTCTTCGCTGGTCACGGCCCGAAGGGCGCACATGGCCTCGTAGGTCCGCTCATCCCCCATGATCCCGACGGTCTGAACGGGCAGCAGCACGGCGAAGGCCTGGCTCGTGCGGGTGTACCAGCCACTGCGTTTGAGTTCTTCGATGAAAATGGCGTCGGCCTCCTGAAGGATCCGCACCCGTTCGGGGGTGATGGCCCCCGGCAGACGCACCGCCAGACCCGGCCCCGGGAAGGGGTGCCGCCACACCATGTCCTCGGGCAACCCCAGGGCGAGCCCCACCTTCCGGACCTCGTCCTTGAAGAGCTCCCGGAGGGGCTCCACCAGCTGCATCTTCATGCGTTCCGGCAACCCGCCCACATTGTGGTGGCTCTTCACCAGCACCGCCCCGCCAATGCCACTGGATTCAATCACATCGGGATAGAGGGTACCCTGACCCAGGAAGGCCGCAGCCGTGGCCTTGGCCTCCCGCTCGAAGACCTCGACGAAGACCCTGCCGATGATCTTCCGCTTGGTCTCCGGGTCCGTCACGCCATCCAGTTCACCCAGGAAGGCCTGGGAGGCATCCACCCACTTCACGCTCAGGTCGAAGGGGGCGAAGGCGCCCTGGACTTGCAGCTTCTCGTCCTTGCGCATGAGCCCCGTGTCCACGAAGACGCAGGTAAGCTGCTTCCCAATGGCCTTGTGCAACAGGAGCGCCGCCACGCTGGAGTCCACCCCGCCCGAGAGGCCGAGCACCACCGTGCCTTCGCCCACCTGCTGGCGGATCTGGGCGACCTTCTCCTCGATGAAAAGCCCCGCATTCCAGTCCAAGGTCATGCCGCAAAAGTTCAGGAAATTGAGCAGGAGGGCGTTGCCCTGCTGGGTGTGGGTCACCTCGGGATGGAACTGGATTCCGAAGCACTTGGAGGGTCGATGTTCCATGGCGGCCACGGGCACGCCCTCGGTGCTGGCCGTCACAACGTAGCCCTCGGGGGCCCGTTCCACATGGTCCCCGTGACTCATCCAGACGAGCTGCTCGCGGTCCAGTCCGTGGAAGAGGACGCTCTCGCCATCGCTGCACTGGATGGTGGCCTTCCCGTATTCCCTGCGGGCGGCGCGATGAATCTGTCCCTGGAGGTCGCGGGCCATGAGCTGCATCCCATAGCAGACCCCCAGGATGGGTACGCCCAGGTCAAAAATGGCGGGATCGATGCCCGGGGCGCCGGGTTCCAGCACCGAGTTGGGTCCCCCGGAGAGGATCACCCCCCTGAGATCTGCGCCCGCAATCTCCTGCGCGGTGGCCTGGGGGGCATAGACCAGCCCGAAGGCACCCAGTTCCCGCAGGCGGCGGGTGATCAGCCTTGTGTACTGGGATCCGTAGTCCAGGATGGCGATTCGCTCGTGATGCATGCTGCACTCCCGGATCCAGAATACCCGGGAGGCTACACCTTCTTGTTGGGGTCGATGATTTCCACGATGCGAAGCCCCAGGGTGTCCTCCAGCACCGTCACCTCCCCACGCATGATGGGCCGCCCCTTGCATGCCACATCCATGGGTTCTCCGGCGCTCTTCTTCAGTTCCACCAGCGAACCCGTCTCCAAATCCAACAGTTCCCGAATGGTCAGGCGGGTCTGGCCCAGCTGGATTTCCAGACGAAAGGGCGTGTCCACCACAGGCATCATCTCGCTGATCACCTGCTGGAACGTCAGGGCGTTCGGATCGGCGTTGGCTCTGTCAGACCGCTTGAGGGACACGTGGGGGCCTTTCCGTGGGTGCGTCGAATTTCCGGCAGATCGAGGAGCTGAGCAACCAGTGTGCCTATTCCTGGATGGCCCAGTCCACCACCAGCACATCCTTCACGGGTCGCTTGGGTTTCTTGGTCTTCGGGTCTTCCTTTTCTCCTGGTTTTGGAGGCTTGGGGGCAAATTTCTGGTTCAACCGCTCCTTGATCTCCTGCCGCAGCGACTCGCGGAATTCCAGGTCCCGGGCCTCTTCCAGCGTCTTGCCTGAGAGCATTTCCAGGATGATGGCCCGGACGGAGCTGTTTTCCAGGGTGGGCTTGTCCCCTGAGGCCAGCTTCCCAAGCTCCGCGTCCCGGAAGAGGATGTGGAGTTCACACTTGAGGAAGCTGTTCTTCCGCGGGGATTCCAGGTTCACGATGGGTTTGAGGACCAGTACCGTGGGACTGGCTGCGGCGCCACCATGACCCCCGGCCTCCTCCTCTTCCTCTTCGCCATGGGCATCTGAACCCTTATGGGCCTCGGCCTCCTTGGCGGCCTTGTCATCCTTGGCCTCTGGAGGTTTGGCCGCCTCCCCTGCGGCGGCAGCCTTCTTCGCCGCCATCTTGCCCGCGATGAGGATGCCCCCATAGGTGGCCCCCCCCAAGGCCACCAGGGCCAGCACCCCCATGATCAACTTCTTCATCAAGGACGATTTCTTGCCACCCTCATCCGACATGATCGACCCCCCTGACTCCGAAGGTTTCCATCGGCCGTGGGGGCCACACCATGAATCCCCGCCGCCGGGCCCATCGGATGCAGGCAGAAGCAGTGTCCGTGGGATTTACGGACCAGGATTCCATGCCCACCCCCATCAAGAGGCTGTCCAGCACACCCCAGGAAATCCAGGTGGACCAACACCCATCTTTTCAGCGCTAGACACCAAGGATGAGGTGAGGGCGGGGGAGCCTGTGACACAACAAAAGAGGCCCGCATCCGCGGGCCTCTTCCTGGGACCAAAAAAAATCTACTTCTTGGCCTTGACCTTCTTGCCGTTGACATCATCAGCCAGCTTCTTGCCGGGCTTGAACTTGGCAACCTTCTTGGCGGCGATCTTGATCTTCTGGCCATCGCGGGGATTGCGGCCCGTGCGAGCGCCGCGGGTGGCCACGGAGAAAGTGCCGAAGCCCACCAGGGTCACCTTGTCGCCACTGCGGAGGGCACTGACCACGGAACCGATGAAGGTGTCGAGGGCAGCAGCAGCCTTGGACTTGTTGATGTCCGCCTTCTCGGCGATGGCGGCGATCAGTTCAGCCTTGTTCATTGGAACCTCCAGAATGGGGAAGTAGATTCCCCGGGTAAAAGAAAAAAGAAGGGCGGATTCAAATGCCCACCCCTGTTGATTTTCAAGCGACAACCACACCTGAACCCGCATGGTTCCTAGGTTTTGTCTAAACTGCCAGCAGAATAGGACTCCAATCCACTTCCGTCAAGCCTTTCAGACATTTTTTTTATGGGGAGTCGCGCCTGCCGGTCGTTTACACGACTTCATGCTCACCAAATCCCCACCGCCAGGGAGATATAAACAGTACAAAGGCACGAGATGCAACACAGACAGGCATTCACAAGCATGCTTTGAAGTTAAACCCTACTCATCACTCAGTTCCCGAATCGAGCCCCCCGGAATGTCTACAATGGCGGAATGGAACACCCCGTTTTCCTGCGCGTCGCCTACCTCGGTACCCGCTTCCATGGCTGGCAGATCCAGACCTCCCGCCGGAGTGTCCAGGCCACCCTCTGGGAAGCCCTGCGCGTCCTGGACCCCGGCGCCCCCATGCCCCAGGGCACGGGACGCACGGACAGTGGGGTCCATGCCGAGGCCCAGGGTGTTCTCATCAAGACCTGCAAGGCCTGGGAGCCCTACCGGCTACTGGCCGCCCTCAATGCCCACCTCCCCGAGGATGTGCGGGTGATGGAGGTACATCCCGCCCCCGCGGACTTCTGGCCCCGTCAGCATGCGGTGGCCAAGCGCTATGTCTACCGCCTGGTGGAAGGACCGGCCGAGAACCCCCTGCATCGCCACCTGCGTTGGCACATCCATGGCGCCCGCCCCCTGGATCGCGTCGCCATGGCGAGGGCGTCGCAGCACCTGGTGGGTACCCACGACTTCTCCAGCTTCCGGCACCAGGAGTGTGCCGCCCGAAGCCCCATTCGCACCCTGCACGGCATCTCCCTGCTGGAAGCGGGTCCCACCCTCGACCTGGCCTTCGAAGGCGACCGCTTTCTCATGCACCAAGTGCGCATCATGACCGGCACCCTGGTGGAGGTGGGCAGGGGCAGACGCGCACCGGAGGACCTGCCCACCATTCTCGCGGCCCTGGATCGCCGCCTGGCAGGGCATACGGCCCCGCCCCACGGGTTGTGCCTTGAAAGGGTCTGGTACCAAGCCCACTGGGGCATGGGCGAACCAAGTCCCTGGGGCGAGCCGAGCCCGACGACCCGTTAGGCCTGGACAGGGCCTACACGCCCCGCTGCTCCGCCGGCCAGAGGAGCTTGTGAAGCTGCAACTGAAGACGCACAGGCACACGGTCCTGGAGGATCCGCTCCGCGAGCCAGCGCGGCGTCATGCGACCCGGCACGGGGCTGAAGAGGACCTGGAAGCGGTCCCACACCGCCCTTTCCCGACACCACGCCAGGGCCCAGGCGTAGTCTTCCGAATCCACCAGCACGAACTTCAGCTCATCCTGACCCGGCACCATGTGGCGGAGGTTGGTCTCCTTCCAGCGGTGGACCTCACCACTACCCGGTGTCTTCCGATCCACGATCTTCACCACCGCTGGGGGCACGGCCTCCAGGTCGTGGCTGCCCGCGGTCTCCAGGGCCACCTCGTGACCGAGCTCCAGCAGTCCGCCCAGAAGGGCCGGCGTTCCTGCCTGGGCCAGAGGCTCGCCCCCTGTGACCTCCACGAAGGGGGCCCCGGGACCCGACTGGGGCGCGCCCAACTCCCCCCGGACCCGGGCCAACAGGTCCTCCAGGAACCAGTTCGAACCCTCCTGGTAGGCGTAGGTGGTGTCGCAATAGGTGCACCGCAGGGGGCATCCCGTGAGCCGGATGAACAGGCAGGGCCGACCGGTCCGCGTGCCCTCACCCTGCAGGCTGTAGAAAACCTCGTTGACCTTCAGGTGCACCCCGCCCCCCATCGCGTCCCCCCATCCAGCGTGAGGATTTCCCCCGTGAGGTAGGATGCATCCCGAACGTACCGCGTGGCCCTCGCCAGATCATCGGGATCCCCCAGCCGCTGGAGGAGGCTTCCCCGCACCAAGCCCTCCGTGCTCCCCCCCCCTTCGGGCAGCAAGGTTCCCAGGGCGTGCCCCACCACCCTGATCCTGGGCGCCAGCGCCCGGGCCAACCCCACCACCGCCGAAGCCAGGGCAGCCTTGGAAGCGCAGTAGGGAATGCGCCCCGCCCAGGGTCGGTGGATGCATGTGTCCAGCAGGAACTGGAGACTCGCCCCCTCCACCAGGTGGGGAGCCAGGGCCTGGGCCGCCAGCAGGGGAAAGGTCACATTGGTCTGCCAGAGCCCGCTCAAGGCCTCTGCAGACCAAGTGCCCACTGCCCCGGAAGGGAATTTCCCGGCCACAAGACTGGCGCCCATCGGCTGAATGCCATCCTCCCGGAGCCGCTCCAAATCTGCCATCATCAAGGGAACCAGACCTGCATCCTCCGCATCCCAACAACAGGTCCTGATTTGCGTGCTCTCCGCCAGTTCCTTGATCCACCGGGATTCTTCCTCCCAGGGCCTTGCACTGGTTAGCACCAGGTTGTGCTCGGTGGCCAAAAGCTCCGCAAGGGCTCGCCCCAGCCGCCGTCTTCCACCCACAATGACCCACCAGTCCTTCTGTGGCACCAATCCACCTCTCTACTTCCCAAGGCTAACGTGTCTGCTTCCCTTCCACGCATTCGATGGCGACTTATCTGGGTGAGTGTCCTGGCACTGGCCCTATCCCTGGGGGGGTTCTACCTGGGCCAGTGGGCCTATGCCAAGTCCGATGACCAGTGCTTCTGGCGTCTGGGCACCGGCGACGTTCTCGTCGAGCCAGAATTCTGGATCG
>CAZPUI010000317.1:0-6394 GCA_964589695.1 uncultured Solibacteraceae bacterium
TTGCTGTGGGGTTGTACACGGCCAGGCTGGTGTGAGTCGCGGCGCCAAGCGGTGCCTGGGTCCGGCGCAGCCGGACCATTGCGGTATTGCCGCTAACGTCCAAAACGTGTTCATAGACCCGAGGCTTCATCACAGGCTCCTACCTACGAGTTGTGCAGGTGGCGCCCGAGGGCGGGATGGTACCCTGCCCTGGAGGCTAACTCCCTACAAACTGCGCATTCCTGGGGGCTCGAACCGGCTCCTTCGCAGGGCTACTGCTTCTCCAGGCGCACCACGATGCGTTCCATCTCGTCCACGAAGCGATCGAAGACCTGGAAAGCCTTGGCCATGGCCTCGGGCTTGCGCATGTCCACCCCCGCCTTGCCCAGGGTGTCCAGGGGGTAGGCACTGCCCCCGGCCTTGAGGAAGGCCAGGTAGCGATCCCGGGCCGGAGCGCCCTCCTTCAGGACCGCCTCCGCCAGGCTGGTGGAGGCCATGACCCCGGTGGCGTACTGATAGACGTAGAAGTTGTAGAAGAAATGGGGGATGCCGCTCCACTCGTTCTGGATGCCCTCTTCCACCTTCACCACCCCCTTGTCGTGCCCGTAGTAGAAGCGGGTGAGCTCGAGGTACTTGGCGTTGAGCCATTCCGCCGTCAGGGTCTGCCCCTGCTCCACCCGCTGGTGCATGGCCAGTTCGAATTCGGCAAAGAGGGTCTGGCGGTACATCGTGCCCCGCAGGTTCTCCAGGTACTGGTCCAGCAGGTAGAGCTTGAGCCGGTCGTCCTTCTCCGTCTTCAACAAGTGGTCCATGAGCAGGCACTCGTTGAAAGTGGAGGCGATCTCCGCCAGGAAGATGGGGTACTGGCTGAGGGCATAGGGCTGGGTGGCGTCGGAGAAGTGGCTGTGGAGGGCATGACCCAGCTCATGGGCCAAGGTGCTCACCTCCTGGTAGCGGCCATCGAAGTTCATGAGCACGAAGGGATGCACGCCGAACATGCCGGAGGAGTATGCCCCGGACACCTTGCCCTTGTTGGGGTAGACATCAATCCAGCCTTCGGTGAAGGCCCGCTTCAGCACCGAGGTGTAGCCCTCGCCCATGGGTGCCATGGCCGCCTGGATCAAGGCCTGGGCCTCGGCGTAGGGGTAGGTCTTGGACACACTGGAGACGGCGGAGGCGTAGAGGTCGTTGTAGCGGTACTCCGGCAGCTTCAGCAGGCGCTGGCGAAGCCGCAGCAGTCGGTGCATGGGCTCCAGGTTCGACCGCACCGCCTGGATGAGGGCATGGTAGACCTCGGGGTCCACCACGTTCTCGAAGAGGGCGGCCTCCAGGCAGGTCTCGAACTTCCGGATGCGGGCATGGAAGAGGTGCTGCTGGGTGGCGCCATCCAGGAGGGCGGCAAAGGTGTTCTCGTACTTCTTCTGGTGGGCCCAGTAGGCCTCCATGACCTTGCGGCGGTCTTCCACCTGGGCGGAGGCCCGGTATTTCTGGTAGTTGGCCATGCCCAGCACCACCTTGGTGCCATCCGAGAGGGTCACCTCCGGGCGGGGGATGTCCAGGTTGTTGAGGAGCCCCGCCGCCTTGGCGGTGGAGCCCCCAAAGAGCCCCGTAAGGCTGGCCACCCTCGCCTCGCCCTCGGGCAGGACATGGGCCGCGCCCCGCAGGATCTTCCGCAGTCCGAAGGCGAAATGCGCCAGGCGTGGTTCGGCCTTCACGGCCTTCTCCACGGCCTCCTTGCCCAGCTTGAGGACCTCGGGTTCCAGGAAGGCGAGCTGGGCCCCGAAGCCCACCATGAGGCTCTGGACCTCGCCCTTCATGGTCTGGAAGCGGCTCTCCGCCATGTCCGTGTCCGAGAGCCGGGAGGCATAGGAGCCCAAACGCTCCATGCGCAACTGGAGGCCATCCAGGGTCACCAGGAGGTCCGCCATCCGTGCCGGCGTGGAAGTCCAGTCCTTGGCGAGCCCAGGCACGGTGGCCGCCACCTTGCGCACAGCCTCCAGCTCCGTCCTCCAGGCCGCCTCGTCCTTGAAGAGGTCCGTGACTTTCCACTGGACCCCAGCGGGCACCTGGGACCGGGGGGTCTGGGATCGATCCGTGGGCTCCGCGGGAGCCTGGGCCAGGAGCCCCAGGGGCAGGAGAAGGGTGAAGGGCAGGATCTTCATGTGAGGACTCCGGGGCGCGAGGGAGGTGTTCCCGTTTTCACGATAGTCGGAAGCGAGGGTGCCTTGGGGCACGCCCCCGTCACCATCGGTGAACCCCAATTTTCCTTCCGCAAGCACCCTTCCGAGGGGCCGAAGCACCCACTGCGACCTGCCCGCGCCCTGGGACGAGGAGGGGTGCGCCCACCTGCGGCCCACCCTCGCGGGGACCGCGTTGCGGCTCCAGGCCAAGGATCGCTTGCTCCGCGCACTTCGGCCTTGCTTCGCGCCCTCTCGAATTCCACGTTGAAACCCTCAGAACACCTGTCCGCTTATGCCACCATGCGGGAAGGCTTCCGGAGGCCCCATGCGCGTCCGCACTTTTCCCAAGCTCCCTGGCCTTCCCCTCTCCGTCCTGGGCTTCGGCTGCATGCGCCTGCCCGTTCAGCCGGAGGATCCCCACAAGGTGGACGAGGACCTGGCCATCGCCCTCATCCGCCAGGCCATCGAAGAGGGGGTGAACTACCTCGACACGGCCTACCTCTACCACGGGGGCGCCAGCGAGGAGGTCGTGGGCCACGCCCTGCGGGACGGCTACCGGACCCGGGTCCAGCTGGCGGACAAGGCCCCCGTGTGGCTGGTGGAGCGGCCTTCGGACTGGGAGCGGCTGCTGGAACTCCAGCTCAAGCGCTTGAAGGTGTCCTCCATCGATTTCTACTTCCTGCACGCCCTCAACCGCGAGGGCTGGGCCACGGTTCAGGCCCAAGGGGCCTTCAAGGCCCTGGAGCGCGCCATGGCGGATGGCCGCATCCGCCACCTGGGCTTCTCCTTCCATGACGCGCCCGACCTCTTCCGCGAGATCGTGGATGCCTACGACTGGACCTGCTGCATGCTCCAGCACAACTTCCTGGACGAGGGCTTCCAGGCGGGCACCCCAGGCCTTCACCTTGCCGCCCAGCGGGGCATCGGCATCATCGCCATGGAACCCCTGCGGGGTGGGGCCCTGGCCCAGGTGCCGGAGCCCGTGGTGCGCATGTGGGCCAGGGCGGATCCATCGCGCACACCGGCCCAGTGGGCGCTGCGCTGGCTCTGGAACAAGCCCGAGGTGACCCTGGTGCTCTCAGGCATGAACCGTCCCCACCAGTTGGAGGAGAACCTGGCGGAAGCCTGCAGGGCCGAGGCAAATGCCCTGTCGGAGGCGGAGCTCGCCCTCTTCCGCGAGGTGCGGGCCTGGTACGAACAGCGCATGGCCGCCCCCTGCACCACCTGCGGCTACTGCGAGCCCTGTCCCGAGGGGGTGGCCATTCCCGAGGTGCTCACCCAACTCAACCACGCCACCATGTTCGACGCCCCCGCCCAGGCCTCTGCGGCCTACCGGGCCTTCGTGGTCGGTGCAGGCCACGGCGGTGATCGCTGCACCGCCTGCGGTCAGTGCATGCCCCGCTGCCCCCAGGGCCTCGATATCCCCACCCTGATGTCCGAGACCCATGCACGGCTGGGTGGGGGGCACGAGTTCATCCCTGGGGTGGGGATGTAGGGCAGGGCTCTAGGTCCCCGCATTCCTTTTGGGTGACGTTCCGAAAAGATTCCAAGGCGGCTTGTCCCCAGGCGCTCACCCCGCACGTAGGCCCGTGTCCAGGGGGTCGCCAGGACCGCCTGGCGAAAGGCCTCAGCCGCCCAGCAGCACGTTCACAGCCAGCGAAGTGAACAACCCGTGCAGATTCTTGGCTTGACTGTCGCTCAGGCCTGGATTGCCCAGGATGCGGGCGATATCGTGCAGCACCATTTCCTTGACCGGCGAAAGTCCCGAAGGGCTTGGTGGGAGGGCGGGGGTCTGCTTGGCCTCCACGCCCTTCTTCGCCAGGATCCTGGGGGCGGCCTGAACCGGTTCAGGGGTGGGAGGTGCGGCTGGAATCACTGGGGCCACCATCTCCTTGGGAGCAGGGGAAGCCGGCTCGGGCAGCGCCTCTCCCGACACAGGGGTGGTTTCGGGTGCGACCGTGGCCGCCGGCTTCCGTCCCTTTGAAATCCTGGCAGGCCCTTTCACCGCGGCAGGATTGGAAGGCTTTGAAGCCTTCTTGGGCTTGGGAACCACCTGGGGCTTGGCCTTCGTCTCCCTCACGCTTCGCACGGGGATCTCAACGTCTTCGGGTTTTCCAATCAACTCGAAGAACTTGGCCCGGGCGGCAGCACTGAACAGGCGCTTTCCCCGTTCAATCAGGCTCAAAGTATTGACAGGAGCCTTCATCGCTTTTTGAAGATCAGCCTGGGTGAACCCCGCACCCTCGCGATATTCCTTCACCTTTTTGGCCCAATCGGGCACAACAATGGTTTTCGGCATGGTCTTTGGGGCTGAGGATTCGCGTAATCTCGCCATGGGTTTCCGCTCCTTGATAACAAACATATACCGACCCTCGTGGATGCCGTCAAACAAGGACCATGCTCCACGGTGGAATTATTTTCACACACGTTTTTTCTTTATCACCATCTACGAATCTACATCGGAATTATTCCATGTCCGAGGCCATCCCAAAGACCCGATGCGTCTAAAATCCGTGACGAAGGTCGTCGTGGTTCTCCCTACACTGGCCGTTTGCTCCTCCTTCCCCCCCTCCCTGGAGACCCCATGAAGCTCGCCCTCACCACCCTCCTGCTCACTGCGTCCCTGGTACCCACCCTGCGGGGGGACGAAGGCATGTGGACCTTCGACAACATCCCGGCCAAGAAGCTCCAGGCCAAGGTGGGCTTCGTGCCCGACAAGGCCTGGCTGGACCATCTGCGCCAGGCCAGCCTTCGCTTCCCCGGCGGCAGCGGGTCCTTCGTCAGCAAGGACGGACTCGTGCTCACGAACCACCATGTGGGCCACAGCTGGATCCAGCGGGTAAGCACCAAGGACCAGGACTTCGTGAAGCAGGGTTTCGTGGCGGCGGACCGCACCAAGGAGATCAAGGTCCCTGGGCTGGAGCTCATGGGGCTTGTGGAGATGGTGAACGTCACGGCGGAAGTGGAAAAGGCCGTTCCCGCGGGTGCCGACGAAAAGACCGCCACCAAGGCCCGCCAGGAGACCTTGGCCAAACTCACAAAGGCCCACGGCGAGAAGACCAAACTGCGCTGCGAGCCCGTGAACCTCTACCAGGGCGGCGAATATTGGATCTATGCCTACAAGGTCCATTCGGACGTGCGCCTGGTGATGTGCCCCGAATACGACATTGCCGCCTTCGGCAAGGATGACGACAACTTCACCTGGCCCCGGCACGACCTGGATTTCAGCCTCTTCCGGGTCTATGAGGACGGCAAGCCCCACCAGCCCGCCCACCACCTGACCTGGAGCCAGACCGGCGTTAAGTTCGGCGATGCCACCTTCACCTCGGGCCACCCCGGCACCACCAACCGGCTCCATACCCTCGCCCAAATGCGCTTCGCCCGGGACTACACCTACCCCGCCAACCTGAAGCGCCTCGAAGCGATGGTCGCCACGCTCCGGGAGACCTCCCGGGCCAGCGAGGAGGGGGCCCGTCAAGTGTCCGGCCAGCTCATGGGCGTGGAGAACGCCCTGAAATCCATGGGGGGTGTCCATGCTGGCTTGAAGGATGCCGCGGCCATGGCCAAGGTGGAGGCGGCAGAGAAGGAGCTGCGGGCCAAGGTCCAGGCGGATCCCAAACTCCGCGCCGAATTCGGTCAGAGCTGGGACAAGATCGAGCAAGCCATGGCCATGAATGCCAAAATTTTCAAGGACCTTCGCTACGCCAGCCCCACGGCCAGCCAGCACCTGAACACGGCCCTGGGCCTCCTGCGCCTCCCCGAAGAGGCAGCCAAACCCGCAGAGAAGCGCCTGGCAGCCTATGCCGACCTGGAGGTCATCAAGTCCCGGGTGCTGCGGGGTGCGCCCATGCCCCCCGAGGCGGAGCTCCAGGCCTTCGAGGCGGCCCTGAAGGCCGCCCAGACTGAACTCGGGGCCAGCCACTGGTACGTGAAGGCCACCCTGGCCGGGCGTACCCCCGCGGAGGCCGCCAAGGCCCTGCTCTCCGGCACCAAGCTGGGGGATGCTGCCGTGCGCAAGGCCCTGGTGGAAGGGGGCAAGGCCGCCGTGACCGCCAGCCAGGACCCCCTGATGGTCCTGGCCCGGACCCTGGACCCCGGGCTGCGCACCCTGGCCAAGGCCCAGGAGGAAATCCAGGCCGTGCAGGCGGACCACAATGGCCGCATTGCCAAGGCCCGGTTCAGGGTCTATGTCCAGGATGGCTGCCCCCATCCCCGCTCCCCCGCCGGCCCTCCCC
>CAZPUI010000318.1:0-6314 GCA_964589695.1 uncultured Solibacteraceae bacterium
GGCGCGGTCCTCAGCGTGCTCAGCGTTATCGGTTTGGTGGGGCCTGAACGGCTACGGATCTGGATGTCTGGTTGGCTCAATACCCGAGAACCTGGCCCCGACCCGCCAGGCCTTGGTGCATTTGGGTGCACCTGAACCCACCCTGGTGGGACTCGAAGAGGCTTCGCCCCAGGATGTGATCTGGATGGGGCTTCCCCCCGTGCGCATCGATCTCATGAAGGGCGTCCCTGGGGGGGATTTTCAGACGGCCTTCCCGCGGGCGATTCAGGAGTCGTGGGGAGGTGTTCCCGTCCGCTGGATAAGTCTGGAGGATCTGCTCGTCCTCAAACGCGCTTCGGGCAGGCCTTTGGATCTCGCTGACGTGGCGGCCCTGGAGGCGCTGGGGAAGACGTGATCCACCAAACCGCGGCGATGGAGCACGTGTCATCTTGGCAACCATCGTGTGGGTTGTTTGATTGCTCAGTCCTGATATTCGCCGGTACCTCGCCAGCGTCTGCTGAGCATGGCCAAGAGCAATCCTTTAGTCTTCGAGCAACTTATCCAGCCGAATGCTGGCAGAGCAGTGGCACTGGAGGGACCACCCCACCCCAGGCCACCCTTTGTCTTTTTGGCATCCAGCGTTTCGGCCGTTGGCTGTTCCTACCCCCACGAAAGGTGGGTGTCTCACCGATTCGCCGGACCGGTTGGTTAACGTCGGCCCCCTTACTGTCCAACCTAAGCAACTTCCCCTTCGCAAGGTCGGCAAGCCCGCCTCCACCAGCAAACTGGTGTTCGCGGCCCCCCTAAGCTAAGGAAAGGAGCATGTGAGCAAAGAGCGAGTGACTCACCTTCGGGAGACCCTCGCGCCGAGGGACCGGAAACGCCTTGTGAAGGATCTGCCGTTGGCCCCTGCACGGATGCACCCATTTCTTCGCGACATCGCCGGGGAGAAAGCATGACCACTTTGAATTGCTGCCGCCCTCCGAGCGACGACTGATCATCGTACAGGTCGCGGCTCGACGCGGCATTCTCACGGTCATCGTCGAGAAGGACTTCTGGGTCTGCTGGGTCCTCGGGCGGATCTGCGCCACCTTGGCCATGTCTGACAGTGTCGTGTTCGAGGGTGGCACCAGCCTCAAAAGTCTTCGGTGTCATCGTTCGCTTTTCCGAAGACTCGGATCTTTTCGGGGCTCCTTCGTCGTTCGGGTTCACCGATACCGATCTGGATGACGCCCCCCTCCGCCACCCAGCAAATCAAGCGGATGAAGAGTCTCGCAAAGGCATACGAGGACCACGTGCAGGAGGTGTTCCAACCGGTCTTGGAGTCGGCAATCATCGATAAGCGCCAATAGTTGACGGAGGGGTCACCATCACAAAAGACCCATGTTCGAACCAAGAGCCTCTGCATCCATGACCCGATGTGGATATGTATCCCATGATTGGTGGTTTCCATGTTTGATTTACACAGCCTTGGATGGAATAGCTTTCAACAATTGTGTCTAACCATCACCAGGGAGATTCTGGGACAGACGGTTGAGGCATTTCTCGACTCTAGAGACGGCGGTAGAGACGGTGCATTCACCGGCCATTGGAAACCGAATAAACTTGAAGCGCTTAATGGCCGCTTCGTGATTCAGTGCAAATTCACAAGCAGACTTAACCATACAATCCGAGCGAGTGATCTTTCAGACGAGGTAAAGAAGACCAAAAAGCTTGTTGCTGAAGGCACATGTGACTCATACGTCCTCATGACGAATGCAGGTCTAGGCGGTCCGCGCGCCGAAGAAATCACAGCAATGTACAAAAATGCCGGTGTGAAGCAAGTTATCCTCCTTGGCTCGACCTGGATAGACCAGCAAATTCGTGAGAGCAAACGCTTGCGAATGCTTGTTCCGCGACTGTATGGCTTGGGAGATCTCAGCCAGATCCTGGACGAACGCGCCTACACCCAGGCAAGAGCAATTCTCGAATCGATGCGCGAGGACCTCGCAAAAGTTGTTGTTACCAATGCATATCGGAAGGCGGTCGAGGCGATCGATGAACATAGTTTCGTTATGCTTGTCGGTGAGCCTGCGGCAGGCAAGACGACTGTTGCGTCCCTCCTGGCAATGGCGGCACTTGATCAATGGGGCGCCTCACCACTGAAGCTGGACGATCCCCGTCTGGTGGTGGAGCGGTGGAATCCGGAAGAGCCGTCACAATTCTTCTGGCTAGATGACGCGTTTGGAGTTACGCAGTACGAGGATTTTCTTGTTCGCGCTTGGAACCATGTTTTGCCACAAATCAGACCCATGCTTCGCAAAGGCGCGAAGATCGTCATGACCTCGCGAGACTATATATACAGCCGCGCTCGGAAAGACCTCAAAGAGAGTGCCTTCCCACTCCTGAATGAAAGTCTGGTTGTGATTGACGTTCACCAACTATCGTCGGAAGAGAAGCGCCAAATCCTATACAACCATCTCAAACTCGGCAAACAGCCACAGCCATTCCGGACGAAAATCAAACCTCACTTAGAAAGCGTTGCGACCCATCGCCACTTCATCCCAGAGACAGCTCGCCGTCTGGCCGATCCCATTTTCACGAGGGACCTATTGATTGGTGACTACCACATCGGCCAATTTGTAGAGAGACGCGAACAACTCTTGCAAGAAGTTCTCCAGGGGCTTGACTTGGACAGCAAGGCAGCACTGGCGCTGATCTACATGCGAAATGGGCGATTGGAGAGCCCAATCGACCTTCACCGCTCTGAAAGAGAAGCGCTGGAGCGCCTCAGAAGCAATCTAGGCGGATGCGTTGCTGCGCTTGAGGCATTGAAGGGCGGTTTAGTAGTTCACACTCACACAAACGGTGAATCAGCATGGAGCTATAAACATCCGACCATCGGTGATGCTTATGCGGCAATTCTCATCCAAAACCCAGAACACCTCGGTATTTACGTCCAAGGCAGCGCACCAGAGCGGCTAGTCGACCAAGTGACATGTGGTGATGTTGGTATCGAGAAGGCTGTTGTGGTACCAAGATCCCTTTTCCCGCAAATGCTAGCGAAACTCGAAGAGTTTCTGTTATCTAAATCATACAAGTCCGCCTTGCTATCGGCGTGGGGCGCGAAACGCGAGATGCTTGGATTTCTCGCCCGTAGATGTTCCCAAGAATTTCTCTCTCTGTATTTGCAGCGAAACCCCGACCTGCTTGATCAAGTCTCTCAACCCGGACTGTTTCTCGATACGGTCCCAGAAGTGCGATTGGCAAAGCGGTTCCATGAGTTTGGTCTGCTACCAGAGGACAAGCGGAAGAAATTCGTAGAGACCGTAAGTAATTACCTTCTTGATGGGCAGGATGGATATGTCTTGGAAAACGAGGAAATGAGGGCCTTTTTCACAGATGAAGAATTCGGCGATTTGGTAAGCCATGCTCGGACAGAGCTTGTTCCTCGACTTGGCGATGTCAGGTATGAGTGGCAATCCAGCCATTCCTCCGAGGAATCGCCAGAGGATCATATGCAACCTCTTCTGGACCTTTTCAAATCGCTACAGCGGCAATTTGCCCAAGACGAAGAGGCGGTAAAAATTATTGGGTGTGAGAGCCAACGCGCAAGAGAATGGATTGATGAGCACACCTCAGAGGAGCCCACGATAAGTCCCCGCGCACTGGGGAAAGTCGAACCACCCGAAATGCAGCACGGCTCGCGTAGTATCTTCGATGATATCGACGCGACTAGTTGTTGATCTAGCCTAGATACCGCGGTTGCTGTTCGCTCTCGTGCAGACTCAGCAATGGGAATAGGAAGAGATGTGCTCCATCCAAGGGTTAGGGAAATCCGCACCCGAGTAGGGGCCGCCCGGGGGGCCCTGCACCTTCACCACTGCATCCCAGGTGCCCACCTGACGCTGCATGGCCAGGTGGTGGGAGGTGGGCTTCGGGGGAGCGAACCCCTGGGCCAGGAGGCTGGAACCAAGGAATGCCGCCAGCAGGATCATTCGCATGGCTGATCTGCGCCCTGGAACACGCTGAGGGTGGCGCCCACGGCGTCCTGGATCACGGCGAAGCGGCCGATCTGGATGTCCGTCACCGGTACGCACACCGTGCCGCCCAAGCCTTCCACCTTGGCCACCGTGGCCTCGATGTCCTCCACCGCCACGTAGGCCATCCAATGGTCGGGAACCCCGTTCCACAGGTCACCCTCCATGGGCATCATGCCTGCCACCTGGTCCTCGCCCCGGTGCTGAAGGTGGTAGGTGAAGCCGCCCGCCATGTCCTGGGCCTTGGAAGTCCAGCCGAACAGATCGGTGTAGAAGGCCTTGGTGGCCTCCAGGTCGTGGGTCATGCACTCGTACCAGCAGAAGGTGCCCGGGGCCATGGGTGGGGGATCCCCCACGGGCTGCTTCGTGTCGTGAACGCCGATCATGGCCCCCTTGGGATCGGCGAAGACGGCGATGCGACCCACCTCCGGGATCGGGGTGATGGGCAGGTGAAGGGTGGCGCCCTTGGCGACGGCCTTGGTCACCACGGTGTCGAGGTCCTGGACCCAGACGTAGGACAGCCAATGGGACGGTGCCTGCACACCCTCGGGCATGGCCATCATGTCCCCCACCATGGTGTCGCCGCTGAAGAGGACCTGCATGGGCATTCCGCCCATGGATTCTTCCACGCTCCGCCACCCGAACAACCCTTCGTAGAAAGCCTTGCTGGCAGCCACATTCGGCGTGTTCAGTTGGTTCCAGCAGAACGCGCCATAACCCGTGGGCATGGTCGGTGTGGACATGGGGGCCTCCTGGGCGGGGCAGGGGCGTCGCCCTGCAAAGGGGTGGGGTGAGGAGCATAGTTGGATGCCGGAAAGGTTCACGGAATGACACGGACGGGTGGGTCGACGTGCCCTTCGGTGGGCGTCCGGCCGCTCAGGGCTTGATGTGCACCGGCGTCCCCAGGGGGCAGGTCACCCAGAGCTCCTCGATATCCCAGTCGTTCAGGGCCACGCAGCCCCAGGTCCAGTCGGCGTTGGAGCCGTGGCCGTGGAGGCCGATGGTGCCGCCCAGGGGTGTGTTCCAAGGGGGGCACGCCCGGGTCGTGTGGGCGCTCAGGATTTGGTCGTGCTGCGGCCTCGTGACCAGGCCTGAGCCCAGGCCCCGCTCCGCCGCAGCGGGGTCGGGATAACTGATGCCCAGGAACAGGTGGTACTTGCTCCCGGGATTGCGGGTGCAGACGTAATAACTGCCTTCCGGGACCAGGTGGTCGCCTTGCCTGACCTTGGGGGCCAGTCCCTGGACGCTGAGGCCCACGCGGTAGGTCTTGATGCGCTTGCCCGAGGCCCAGAGCTCCAGGGTGTGCGCCTGTTTGAAGACGCGGAGTTCGGGGGCTTCCAAGGGGAAGGGGACATTCCTGCTGAGGGCCCAGGCCTTCATGCGCGCCGTGGCCTGGGGAAGGGCGGGAGCAGGTTTCTGGGCACCCAGGGCCAGGCCACTCAGCAGGGCGAGGAGGGCGAGCGTCCGGCCCATGGACACCCACACGCGACCTATTCCGTCCTTTTCGGTTCGGGGCCGCACCACAGGTGGCGAGCTGAGGGGAGGGAATGGGCAGGACCTAGGCATGATCGAATAATGCTAATTTGGAGACCTTCTGTTTGGCGAGGACCTAGTCGATCCGCTCATGGGCCAGGTGGGGAGGGCCTCCCTGTCCGGGACCCTCGCCTTCGGGCCCGCCGGAACTCGCGTGGTGACGTTGGGAAACGAGTCCGATGCTCGCCACAGCAAGGGCAGGGCAGGTCACGCCTCGGGATTCAACCTGGATGCGGCGGTCCCTGTGGCAGCAGATGACCGCCTCCCAGGCCGTGACCTGTGCCACGGCCACCATCGGCGGGAAGGCCTTCGCTGCCCACGTTCACACCGTGTCCTTCCGGCAAGCGTGCTCAACAAGCGAGCCAAGCTACCTCAACCTCATATCTGCACAAGGTTTGAGGGGGCGGGATGAGCCAGGTTCGATTGGGGTCGCTGGTTGAGGTCGAGGAGCTTCGGGCTCGGATAGCCGCTTGGCGGGAGTTGAAGGTTTCGCCTGTGGAGCGGATGCCAGAGGAGCTTTGGGTGGAGGCCGCGGCGTTGGCGGATCGTTTCGGTGTCTCTGCGGTGGGTCGGGCCCTGGGCATTGGGTACATGGGGCTGATGCATCGATTGGGTGGGGTTGCTTCCGCTGTGAAGGGAACCGAGCTCCAGGGTGGCGGCTTTGTGACGGTTGGAACCTGGCCTGGGCGAGGACATGTCCGCGTGGAGGTGGAGAGGTCCGACGGCAACCGCATGACCCTCGAGGTGGTGGAGGGAGCTTCTTCGGAAGCTGTGGACCTGCTT
>CAZPUI010000319.1:0-6284 GCA_964589695.1 uncultured Solibacteraceae bacterium
GTTGGCCAGGCAGACCAGCCGCCCCGCGCTGACTCCCCCGGCCTCGGCCACGAAGTCCCCGCAACGCCGTGCCCCGTGCAGCTCGGGATCGGTCTGGACGGTCCGGTCCACGTTATCCCGCAGGGGGGGGGCCAAGCCGGCCTGGCTGCGGTCCTGGGCCTTGAGGCGTACGGCGAAGGTCAATAACCCCAGGGTCCCCAGGAAGGCCATGGAGGCAAGGCTCCAGCGGGTCAGGCGGGGGGCATGCATGAAACGCGCGATCATGTGAATTCTCCTAGAAAGGTTGGAAGTGTCCTCCGTGAGTCCCGCCATCAGGGGCAGGGGCCGGGGAGGCTTCAGGGTCTCCATGAGCTTCAGCAGGGTGCGACCGTAATCCGGAGCTGCCTCCGCCGGAAGCACGGCCACGGCGGCTTCATCACAGGCCATTTCCCGGTCGGCCCGCATCTGGCGGAAGGCCCACCAGACGAGGGGGTTGAACCAGTGCACCAGCTGAACCAGGGCGGACAGCCAGGCCCATAGGAGATCGTTGTGGCGCAGGTGCGCCAGTTCGTGCAGAAAGACATGCCGGAGTTCCTCCTCGGAGAGGTATTCCAACGCGTCAGGGTGCAGCAGGAGCCGGGGACGGAGGACCCCAAACAGGGCGGGGCTCGGAACCCGCTCCGTGAGGATGACCACCAGGGGCGTCCGCACCCCCATGTCGGCCTTGCAGGCCTCCAACAACCTCAGGATGGGCTCACGGGTGAGCACCTGACCCTTGCGAACCGCCCAGGCGAGTCGCAGCGATCCAAGCACCAACCGCCCCCCCAGGAGCACCGCCCCCAGGGCCCACAACAGAACCAAGGTCTCCCGGATCGGGAAGGGTGGGGTGGTCACGCCTGGGATGGCAGGCGCAGGGCGGGCTGTCGACGGAGCCGTCGGGGTGAGGGTGGGGGGAAGCGCCGCTTCCGAAGCCACGGGACGGGGCAGGGACAGCCGGAAGGCTGGCACAGGGACCCAGGCCAGGGCGAGACGGAGCGTCAGGAGCAGCCACAAGGTGGCCAACCACCGGGCCCGGGCCCATCGAAGGCCCAGGCTTCGAATGGCCAGCATGAGCACCACGAGGAGGGAAGCCTCCAGGGTGGCGCGGCCCAGCCCGTCGGCGAGACCCCAGGCACTAACGTCGAACAGGCTCATCACCCTTCCCCTTTTTCGCTTCCAGCACGCGCCTCAGCTCGTCGAGCTCCTGCGGGGACACGTTCTCCTGTTCCAGGAAGGCCGCCAGCATGGGGGCCAGCGCCCCCCCGAAGACGCGGTCCAGGAAGGAGGCGCTCTCCGCGCGGACGCACACCTCCTCCGTGACCAGGGGTTCGTAGAGATACTCCCGCCCTCGTTTCTCGAAGCCCAGCGCCCCCTTGCCCACCAAACGGTTGAGCAGGGTCTTGATGGTGGCTGGGCCCCAGGATGTCCTTCCCTCCAGGGCCTGGATCAGCTCCCCGGAGGTCTGGGGGTGCTTATTCCAAAGCTCCTTCATCACCACCCATTCGGACTCCGAGATCCGAGGCAGGGACTGGGACATGGGCACCTCCATCGATTACACCTGTAATCTGATTACAAATGTAATCCGTGTCAAGGCCGGTTTCGGAATTCCCTTCAGTGGAACCGCAACCTGGCCGATCGCCACCACCTCCGGCGTTGCCCAACCCAATGCCGCTTCAGGATCAGCCCCAGGGCGCGAATTCCGTTTTGACATGAAAGTCGAATTACGAAATGATTCAACCCAGCATCACGACCCATTCCAATAATAAGTCACAGAATTGTTACAACTTGTCTTCACACCAGTCCACCCAAGGAGCCTAATTTGTCTAAATATTCAAGTTTTTCCATCCCCCGGCCCTTTCAGATTTGGACCTTCCTTCTGGCAACGACCGCAGCGATTGCCCAGCAATCGACAGCTCTGAGCTTCGCTTCACCCGTAACCCACCCAGCTTCTGGCTTCACCACTGATGTTCAACTCAAGGATTTCAATCGAGATGGCCGCGCAGATTTGTGCATCATTCGTCCTGGTTCCTCGTGGGTGAACGACATCGAAATTCGATTGGCCCAGCCTGGGGGAAGCTTTGGCCCGACTCAGTCCATGCCCCTCTGGGGCCAATCAGGGGAAGCCCACTTGGTTGACCTGGATGGTGATGCCGTACCGGATCTGGTTTACCCCGATTCCTGGGGAGCAATTCACCTTTTCCGGGGGACCGAATCGGGCTCCTTCATCGAATGGCCCACATTGTCCGTTCAAGGTGCCTTCGATCGAATTACCCTTGGTGACCTGGACGGCGATGGGAATCGCGACCTCATCGCCACTTCGTGGCAGGGAACAGGGGTGCTTCTCAAAGGGCTCGGGGGCCTCAACTTTGGACCCGCGACCCCCCTTACGCTTCCCGAAGGGGTGGTGCCAGGGCCTTTCCCGAAGATCCTGGACGTGAATGGCGATGGAAAGGGTGAGCTTCTCGCGCAATCTCCTGCGGGCATGAAAATCCTCACCTACAGCAGCTCAGGGTTCACCGAAGTCGCAACCCTCGATTTAGGTGGCGAGCTGTTTTGGGCGGACTGCAAAAACACCACTGGAAACCAGGGTGACTTGGTTGTGGTCGCCCGAAATCCTGAATCGGGGAATTGTCGGCTTCTGACATTTCTGGCCACAGGTCCATTCACCTTTGCAACCCCTGCTGCCTACCCCTACCCCACCATGGTCAAACCCGTTTTGGTGGATCTCGACGGCGATGGAAACCGTGATCTTGCCTGGAGTGAGGGCAGCAACCTGATGGTGCTCCGGGCCGAAGGTCAAGGTTGGGCAGCACCGCTCCTTGTGTCCAGCGGCGGCCCGTGCAATTTGATCGCCGCAGGCGACCTCGACGCCGATGGCCGATCCGACCTCGCCACAGTGCTTCCCAATAGCAACGAAGTGGCCCTTCTGCGCAACACCACACCCCAGCCGCCCCACGGTCTGGGCCTACCCACGCGGTTGGTCCTGACGCCCCCTCCTCACCCCCCCTATGGCAGCGAAATGCACGTGTTCCTGGCGGATCTCAACCAGGATGGTCGGCCTGATATCGTAGGGCAATCTGGCTGGAGCATCGGTAACCTTGGGCAGGGTCGCTTCTCCGAGTCCCAACGTTTGACCCTGAACGAGGGTGAGCGTGTCATGGGTTTGTCCGACCTCGATGGGGATGGAAGGGTCGATCTGATCGTTCGAGAACCATTCAACAGCGATGTCCTTCACATTAGATCCGGAAGCCTGCAGGGCGGTTTTGCTTCGGATCCATCGCCTTGGGCAACCCGATGCACCTTTACCAGGGTTGTGCCCATCAAGCTCGGAGGACAGCAGGGCATCATTCTGCACGATGCGCCATGGTCCGGAAATCCTGGACCACTCCAAGTCTTCCAGCGGCAAGGCACCTCCTGGACGGCCTTGCCCGATCGCCTCGTGCTGCCCACACCCTCCCAGCGTCCGGCTGATTTCCAGGTGGGTGACCTGGACCAGGATGGCTACGAGGATGTCGTGGTGGCGGTGCAGAGCGACATCATCATGGAGCCCGGCGAACGGGACGCACTGAAAGTTTACCTTGGCAGCGCAGATGGGAGTTTCCGTTTGACCCAAAGCCTTCCCCTCGGAGTCAACCCCAAGGGGCTCACCTTGGCAGACATCGATGGTGATGGCGTGCTGGACGCCTGCCTGGTTCATACAGGGTGGACCTCAGGTAACACGGAACCCACCAAGCTGGGCATCTTCAGGGGCCTGGGCAATGGTTCCTTTGAAAACCCGGTGCTGGTCGTGGTACCGAACATGCCAGGCTTCGCCCCGGCCGTTCTGGATCTCAACGGTGATGGCCGCATGGACATTGCTGCACCCATGAACCTGGGCATCCAGTTTGTCCTTCAAACGAGTCCCTTTGCCTTTAGTCCCTCGATCAGGATGGCACCCGACGCAACGGAGCTCCACGCGATCGATTTCAACGGGGACGGACGAAAGGACCTGCTGGGCTTGCCCTACGGCGATATGCGCCCGAGCCTGCACCTCACCGTGGTCGGACCGACGGTGCGCGGAGTCGTGGAATCCGTTGGGACCCGTGTGAAGGTGGAGGGAAGTGGGCTCTCCGGGGAAGTCGTCTCAACCGAGGACGGAAGCTACGGATTCACCGTTCCACTGAACTGGAGCGGCCTCGTGATGCCCACCACCGGGACCTTCGACCCACTCCAGCGGAGCTATTCCCAGCTTGTGGGCGAACTGGGGGGGCAGGACTTCCTGCAGGCGGATATCACAAAACTCGTTCGCACGGTGCCTGCGATCAACGTGACCGAGACGGGCGCCTTCCTCAAGGGCATCGTCATGCCCGCTGGGTTCGCTGGAATGGCCCGGTTTGAATTCGGTCCCACCACGGACCTCGGCACCCTGGTTGGCGCTGAACCCTCGGCGGTGACAGGCCATCAGGATGTTCCTGTGCAACTGGCCATCTCGAGCCTTCAGCCTGGCACCACCTATCACTACCGCGTGGCACTGACGCTGCCGACGCGCACCGTTCACGGTGCGATCGCCACCTTCACGACCCAACCTTTCGAGCTCAACGCCTTCAGCCCCACCAGTGGCCAGCCCGGTACCGTGGTCGAAATCACCGGTCAGGGACTCCTGGGCGCGACGTCCGTCACCTTCAACGGCCAGCAGGCAGCATTCGAGGTACTCAGCCGGGACCGAATTCGCGCAACGGCACCCGCCAATCTGAGCAGTGGCCCCATCGCGGTCACCACGCCACTGGGCACTTTGGTGACGAGCACTGCCTTCAAACTCAGTGACATCCAGGCACCCGTGGTCGGTATGCCCACGGCTCCAGGCCGCACAGGAATCTCCACCCTGAGGGTTCAAGCCACGGACGATGTGGGCGTCACCGAGGTAACCTTCCTCGTGGATGACCGTCCGGTGGGCCTCGGCAGCGTTGGATCCCCGGGTCAGTATTCCCTCTCCCTCGACACCAAGACCTTGGTCAATGGGACCCACACCCTCAAGGTCCAAGCCAAGGATGCTGCGGGCAATGTGGGCACAAGCGCAGCGGTCCCCTTCTTCCTCAATCACAACTTCGAACCTATCGTCTCCTCACCCACCCTGACGACCCTGCCTTCAGGGGAGCCGGTGCGGTTCACCCTTGCACCCAAGGCCCTGAAGGCTGGGCTCACCTTCACCAGCAAATGGACGTTCAGCGACGGCCAGAGTCTGACCGCTGCGGATGGTTGGAGGAGCTTCCTCCCTGGGACAATCACTGCCACCTGGGTGATTACCGACAGCACAGGTCTGAGCGACACCGGCACCCTTGTGCTCCAGGTGGCGTCCAAGCCGACATTCGTCGAAAAGGAGTCCAACAACACCCGCGCCACGGCGAATCTTGTCAGCCGTGCTTTTGGAACCCTGCAGGGAAGTCGCGCCAATACAGGGGAATACGACTACTACGCCTATGATGTCGCCTCGGGCGAGACCCTGGCCTTGGATATGACGGGACCCACGGGCGTGAACTGGAATCTCTACCTGTATTCCTCCACGGGCTCTCTGCGTGCCTGGTCTACGGGCGCCACCTCCACCGAACGCCTTTCCTGGAAGAACACCGGTGCCAACCAGCGTGTTTATATCCTCGCGTCGCACTATTCAGGCACGGCGTCTGGCACCTATGCCATCCGGATCCACGTCACGCGCTGACGCACGCCATGCACCTTGTGTTCATGGGGCCCTTCGGGGCCCCATGTCCTTCAACCCCGCGGACAGACACATCACGCGCGCCGAAGGGTCCTACAGACCCCACACCGTCGAAGGGTCAACAACCCGATCCGAGTCACCCCGATTGACCCTGAGCCTGGATCCTCAGGTTCGATGCAGGCTCCTTCCCGCCGCACTTGCGCTAGCATCAAGCATTCCCATGTGCTGGAGCCACCCATGTCCGACCCGCGGATCCTCCTGGTTGAAGATGAACTGAGTCTGGCGGAGGGCATCCGGCTGAACCTGGAACTGGAGGGGATGCCCTGCGAGTGGACCCCCCGGGGGGACGAGGCCCTGAAGCGCATCCTCCACGAGAAGTGGGACCTGGTCCTGCTGGACGTGATGCTGCCGGGCCTCGACGGCTTTTCCATCTGCGAACGGGTGAGGGATGCCAATAACCACACGCCCATCCTGTTCCTCACCGCCAAGAACACCGAGGATGACCGCGTACACGGTTTCGAGATGGGGGGCGACGACTTCCTGGGCAAGCCCTTCCAGGTCAAGGAGCTGTTGG